>NZ_RZPB01000015.1:0-4973 GCF_003998535.1 Mesorhizobium sp. M7A.F.Ca.AU.002.02.1.1
CGGCTATTTCACCCGCGTCGGCGGTGTTTCCGGCGGCATCTATCAGGGCCTCAACATCGGCACCGGATCGAATGACGACCAGACGCTGGTTGCCGAGAACCGCGCCCGTGTCGCTGCCTGGATGGGCGTGCCGGCAAGCCATCTGTTGACCGCCTGGCAAATCCATTCGCCCGATGTCGTCATTGCCAGGGAGCCCTTTGCCGGCGAGCGCCCCAAGGCGGACGCCATCGTCACCGATCGGCCGGGCATCGCCATCGGCGCCTCGACCGCCGATTGCGGTCCCGTGCTGTTCGCTGATGCGCAGGCGCGCATCATCGGCGCTGCGCATGCCGGCTGGAAAGGCGCGTTCACCGGCGTGCTCGAAAACACCATCCTGGCGATGGAAAGCCTCGGCGCCCGGCGCCAAAACATCGTCGCCGTGCTAGGCCCCTCCATCGGCCCGCGAAACTACGAGGTCGGCCCGGAATTCGTCGCCCGCTTTGTCGAATCCGACGCCGAAAACATCCTCTATTTCGCTCCGTCCGCCAATGCCGGCCATGCGATGTTCGACCTCAACCGCTACACGGTTGACCGGCTGGCCAAGGCAGGCGTGACGGCTGAGGGCCTCGACCGCTGCACTTACGCTGAGGAAGGCCTGTTCTACTCCTATCGGCGCACCACGCATCGCAAGGAGCCCGATTACGGCCGGCAGGTTTCGGCAATTGTCTTGGAGAGGGAATAATGGCGCTGCATTTTGAACGATCTGAATTTGACGCGCGGCGCGACCGGCTGATCATCGAGATGGCCGAAAAGAAGCTCGACGCCATCCTGCTGTTCGCGCAGGAAAGCATGTATTGGCTGACCGGCTACGACACGTTCGGCTTCTGCTTCTTCCAGTGCCTGGTGGTCAAGGCCGACGGTTCGATGGTGCTTCTGACCCGCTCGGCCGACCTGCGCCAGGCACGTCAGACCTCGATTATCGACAACATCGTCTTGTGGACCGACCGCAACGGCGCCAATCCCGCGGTCGACCTGCGCAATCTGCTCAACGAACTCGACCTGCTCGGCGCCCGCATCGGTGTCGAATATGACACCCACGGCCTGACCGCCTTCAACGGCCGCCGCCTGGACGAGCAGTTGCAGACCTTCGGCCAGATCGCCGATGCGTCCGGCATTGTCGGCCGGCTGCGCCTGTTCAAGAGCCCGGCCGAGATAGCCAAGGCCGAGAAGGCCGCCAATCTCTCCGACGATGCGCTCGACGCGGCACTGCCGCTGATCAAGCAAGGCGGCGACGAAGCTCTGATCCTGGCCGCCATGCAGGGCGCGATCTTCGCCGGCGGCGGCGACTATCCGGCCAACGAGTTCATCATCGGCTCCGGCGTCGATGCGCTGCTGTGCCGCTACAAGGCCGGCCGCCGCAAGCTCACCAAGAACGACCAGCTGACGCTCGAATGGGCCGGCGTCTTCAACCACTACCATGCGCCGATGATGCGCACGGTGCTGACCGGCAAGGTGTCGAAGCGCCATCAGGAACTGTTCGACGCCGCCCGCGCAGCACTCCTGGCTGTCGAGAAGGCGATGATGCCGGGCAACAGCTTCGGCGACGTCTTCGATGCGCATGCCCGCACCATGGAGGCACACGGCCTGACCAAGCACCGGCTGAACGCCTGCGGCTATTCGGTCGGCGCCCGCTTCACCCCGTCCTGGATGGACATGCCGATGTTCTACCAGGGCAATCCCGAACCGATCGCGCCCAACATGACGCTGTTCGCCCATATGATCATCATGGACTCCGACACCGAGACGGCGATGACGCTTGGCCGCACCTACCTGACCACCGAATCCCAGCCCAGGCCGCTGTCCCGCCATGATCTCGACTTGATCGTAAAGTGAATCCACAGTGGGAGGCGTTCTTCGCCAAGGAGTTAGAAGGCAAATGAGACGATCGCATGTGACGACCGTGTCATTGCTTGTGGCATTGGCTCTTGCCGCCTGCACCAACGCAAAGGACGTGCTCGAACCGTCGGCGATCACCCCGCCGGCGACGTCGACCCAGACGCTGCCCGCAACGTCAGGCAACACGGCGGCAACGGTTCCGGCCGGGCCCGCCACCAGCACGTCTGGCGCTCCCGCAACCGCCGCCGCACCGGTCACATCAGCCCAAAGCGCTGCCATCCTGTCGAAGACCCGCTTGCAGATCGCGCCGATCGTCGGCGCTTCGGTGGAAGCTGCGACACCTCTGACGGCGGAGTTGCAGACCCGTGCCAGGCAGCGCGGCATCACTCTCGCCGGCAGCGCCGACCAGACCGTGACACATGTGCTGAAAGGCTATTTCTCGACGATGTCGGAAGGCGCCGACACCACCGTCATCTATGTCTGGGACGTCTATGACCCCGCTGGCAACCGGCTGCACCGCATCAATGGCCAGCAGAAGGCTCCGTCGGTCAATTCCGGCGCCAGCGCGGGCGGCGACAGCTGGAAGGGGATCTCGCCGGCCACCATGCAGGCGATCGCCGACCAGACCATCGACCAGTTCGCCGCCTGGCTCGGCGGCAAGGCGGGCTAGAGGCATCGGACCCCAAAGTGGAGACGGTTTTGGGAAAATCCGATGCCCAATGAGAAGAAGAACCAGCACAAGTCCCCTGCTCCCTGTTGCAGTCCGGCGATGGCGCGGAGCTTTCTTGAGTTTAGCCGGCGGATTCCCGATCTCGGCGCTTGCAATACCAGCGCGGGCCGCTAAAAGCCCGGTTAAAGGGCGCAAGCGAGTCCGTCAGGCCTCATCATCCTCCACCAGGAACCGTGCATGAAACTCTTCGCGGGCAATTCCAACAGGGTGCTGGCCGAAGCAGTCGCCCGGTACCTCAACGTCCCGCTGGGCAAAGCCACGGTCAGGCGCTTCGCCGACCAGGAAATCTTCGTCGAAATCCAGGAAAACGTGCGCGGCGAGGATGTCTTCATCCTGCAGTCGACCTCGTTCCCGACCAACGATCATTTGATGGAATTGCTTATCATGATCGATGCCTTCATGCGCTCCTCGGCCAAGCGCATCACGGCGGTCATCCCTTATTTCGGCTACGCCAGGCAGGACCGCCGCGCCTCCGGCCGCACGCCGATCTCGGCCAAGCTGGTCGCCAACATGATCACCCGCGCCGGCGTCGACCGCGTTCTGACGCTCGACCTGCATGCCGGCCAGATCCAGGGCTTCTTCGACATCCCGACCGACAATCTGTTTTCCGTGCCGGTGATGGCCCGCGACGTGAAGGCCAAATACAAGCAACTCGGCAACGTCGTGGTGGTTTCGCCCGACATTGGCGGCGTGGTCCGCGCCCGTGCGCTGGCCAAGCGCTTCGATGCGCAACTGGCCATCGTCGACAAGCGCCGCGAACGGCCGGGCGAATCGGAAGTCATGAACATCATCGGCGCGGTCGCCGGCAAGGATTGCCTGCTGATCGACGACATCGTCGATTCCGGCGGCACGCTGTGCAACGCCGCCGATGCGCTGCTGGCCAACGGCGCCACCAGCGTCACCGCCTATATCACCCACGGCGTGCTGTCGGGCGGTGCCGTTGCCCGCATCAGCGGCTCGAAGCTGCAGGAACTGGTGATCACCGATTCCATCCAGCCGACCCAGGGCGTGCTCGACGCGCCCAACATCCGCGTCATCTCGATCGCCGACCTGATGGGCGAAGCCATCTCGCGCACGGCGACTGAGGAATCGGTGTCCAGCCTGTTCGACTAAACCCGCCTGCCCTTAAGGCGCGGAGCTTTCCAACCGAACCGGGCCGATCAGGCGACGAGCGACCTCGACGTTCTCGCGTGCGCCGCGCATATAGCCGCGCGGCGAGGTCCCCAGCATGCGCTTGAACATGGTGATGAAGGCCGGCACGCTGTCATAGCCGAGATCAAGCGCCACCCTGGTGATCGGCTCGCCGTCCGCCAGCCTGGGCAGCGCCGCGAACAGGCAGGCCTGCTGGCGCCATGTCGACAGCGACAGGCCGGTCTGGCGCTGGAAGGCGCGCGTGAAGGAACGGCGGCTCATGCCGGCTGCATCGGCCCACTCGTCGATGGTCGCATGCGGCGACGGTGCTGCGACGAAGCGTCGGCACAGCGCCGACAATCTTGGATCGGACGGAAATGGCAGCCCGAGAGGCCGTTCCGGCAAGGTCGGGATTTCGTGCAGCAGAAGGTTCATGATCAGCCCACCGCGTCCTTCCAGAACGCCGCCTTGCGGGAGCTTCTCCGATTCCACGATCAGGCTGTGCATCAGGTCGGTGACGCCGACGACGCGCAAGCCTTCGGGCAGCCCGGGGATCGCCTGTGGCATGACATAAACCGAACGCATCGAGACGTCGCCCAGCATCTCGACGGAATGCTCGGTGCCGGCTGGAATCCACATCGCGTGGTCGGGCGGCACCATCCAGCGCCCGTAGCGTGTCGTCACCAGCACCACACCGACAAGCGCATGCAAGAGCTGGCTGCGGCTGTGGCGGTGCTGTGGCACGCGGTAGCCGTCAGGATATTCGGTCGGCAATGCCACCGCCGGCCCGGCCACTTGCTCAAGCCACTGCCAGCGGCTCTCGTGCAACTGGCCGAGATTGGCATTGCCAGCGTGAAAGACTTCTTTGCCGTGCGGCATCTAGTTATGGCCCACTTGCGAAACTATTGGACCAAACCACGAAAGAAGTCGTCTCGCAAGCGGCTTATAAGGCACCGTCCCTAGGGTGGCCGCAAGGAGCGTCCGCCAGTTGCCTGCGGGCGTGCCCGCCAAAAAGACCACGGAGCCTACCTTGACCGATACGACAGCAGCCAGCGTCGCCCCACCGGCGAGCGCCAGTCACGCCTCAGCCCAGGCGACGGCCTTCACCGTCATCCTGGCGGTGAGCTTCTGCCACTGCATCAACGACATCATGCAGTCGCTGCTATCGGCCATTTACCCGCTCCTGAAAGAGAATTATGGCCTCGATTTCTGGCAGATCGGCTTGTTGACCTTCACT
>NZ_RZPB01000015.1:4983-24943 GCF_003998535.1 Mesorhizobium sp. M7A.F.Ca.AU.002.02.1.1
TTCACTTTCCAGGTGACCGCATCCTTGCTGCAGCCGCTGATCGGCATGATCACCGACAAGCGGCCGATGCCCTATTCGCTGCCCTATGGCATGGCGTCGTCGCTGATCGGCCTGATCGTGCTCGCCTATGCCGGGCATTATTCGCTGCTGCTGATCGGTGCCTCGCTGATCGGCATCGGCTCGGCGATCTTCCACCCGGAATCCTCGCGCATCGCCCGCTTCGCTTCCGGCGGCCGCTTCGGCCTGGCGCAGTCGCTGTTCCAGGTGGGCGGCAATTTCGGCCAGTCCATGGGGCCGCTGCTGGCGGCCTTCATCGTCGTGCCGTTCGGCCAGACCAGCATTTCCTGGTTCGCCGTCGGCTCGCTGATCGGCATCATCGTTTTGTGGCAGGTCGGCGGCTGGTACAGCCGGCTGCGTGCCGCGCAGGGCACCCGCAAGGCGGCGAGCTTCGTTTCGCCCTTCCCGCGCCGCAAGGTGATGAATGCATTGATCGTGCTGACACTGCTGGTTCTGAGCAAGAATGCCTACATCGCCAGCCTCGCCAGCTACTACACCTTCTATTCCATGCATAAGTTCGGCGTTTCTGTGCAGATGAGCCAGGTCATGCTGTTCCTGTTCCTCGGCGCCTCGGCGCTGGGCATCCTGCTCGGCGGCCCGTTCGGCGACCGCTATGGGCAAAAGGCGATGATCTGGTTCTCCATCGTCGGCGTGCTGCCCTTCACGCTCGCCCTGCCCTACGCCAATCTGGAATGGACGATGGTGCTGACGGTGCTGATCGGGCTGATCCTCTCCTCGGCCTTCTCCAACATTGTCGTCTTTGCGCAGGAACTCGTGCCGGGTCGCGTCGGCATGATCGCCGGCATCTTCTTCGGCTTCGCCTTCGGCATGGGCGGCATCGCGGCGGCCGTGCTCGGCGTCGTCGCCGACATGAAGGGCATCGATTTCGTCTTCCAGATCTGCTCCTATTTGCCGTTTCTTGGATTGCTGACCGTGTTCCTGCCCAACATGAAGGAAGCGCGCAAGGCGCAGGCGGCCGCCTAGATCAGGCCTGAAACCCACGCAAGGAAAAGCACCCGCCAGACGGCGGGTGCTTTTTTCGTTCCAACGGCCTATGCTTTGAAGAAGGCCAGCAGGTCGGCGTTGACGATGTCTGCATGGGTCGTGGCCATGCCGTGCGGGAAGCCCTTGTAGACCTTGAGCTCGCCCTTCTTGAGCAGCTTGATCGTCAGCAGCGCCGAGTCCGCGATGGGAACGATCTGGTCGTCGTCGCCGTGCATGACCAGCACAGGCACGTCGATCGCCTTCAGATCCTCGGTGAAGTCGGTTTCCGAAAAGGCCTTGATGCAATCATAATGCGCCTTGGTGCCGCCCATCATGCCCTGGCGCCACCAATTATCGATGACGCCCTGCGATACCTCTGCGCCCGGGCGGTTGAAGCCGTAGAACGGACCTGATGGAACGTCGCGGAAGAACTGGGCGCGATTGGCTGCCTGCGCGGAGCGGAAGCCGTCGAACACTTCGATCGGCAGGCCGCCGGGATTGGCGGCAGTCTTGAGCATGATTGGCGGCACCGCGCCGATCAGCACCGCCTTGGCGACACGGCCGCCGGCGCCATACTTGGCGACATAACGCGCCACTTCGCCGCCGCCGGTCGAATGGCCGACATGGATGGCGTTCTTGAGGTCCAGATGGGCTGCGAGTTCCGCTACGTCGGCGGCATAGGTGTCCATCTCGTTGCCGATATCCGTCTGGGTCGAGCGGCCATGGCCTCGGCGATCATGGGCAATGACACGGTAGCCCTGTGACACGAAGAACAGCATCTGGGCGTCCCAATCGTCGCTGCTCAACGGCCAGCCGTGATGAAAGACGACAGGCTGCCCGGTCCCCGGTCCTTGTAGTAAATCTGCGTTCCGTCCCTGGTGGTGATCATGCCGCTGCCGGAGCTGGGTTTGGTTTGCGAGGTCATCTCAATCTCCTTCTGGTTACTTTCGCGATAAACAATATCGCGATATCGATATAGCTAACGCGGCCTAAAACCCTTGTCCACAAAAATATGTATCGCGATATCATTTTTCGTGGTATCGATTTGATGCCCACATTGGCAAAAGGAATGCGCCGTGCCTCTCCCGTTGGACAATCAGCTCTGTTTCACGCTCTATGCCACCAGCATGGCCATCAACCGCACCTACAAGCCGATGCTGGACGAGATGGGCATCACCTATCCCCAGTACCTGGTGTTGAACGCGCTTGGAGAGGCCGACGGCATGTCGGTCGGCACCATCGCCCATCGGCTCGCTTTGGAATCGAGCACCGTCACGCCGCTGGTGAAGCGAATGGAGCAGGCCGGGCTGGTGACCCGCCAGCGCAGCCAGACCGACGAGCGCCAGGTGCAGGTTGATCTGACATCAGCCGGGCGCGCACTGCTTGTCCAATGCAACTGCCTGAACGAAGCCTTGGTCGAACGCTCGGGCATGACGCTGACTGAGCTCGATGCGCTGAACCGGCAGATCCAGGCGTTACGCGCCGCGTTGACCGGCGACCGCTAGCACGGCTTGACGACGGCTAGCCAAACGTCGGAAGAGGCCACCATCATGCGGACTTAAGCACGGCAAATGGCCGTTTGCGCATGGCTCGCTTTGCCTGGAAACTGACGGCGGGAGCGGGACGGCCGACATGGAAGCCCTGGATCTTGTCTATGCCGAATTCGCGCATAAGGGCCATCTGCTCGTCTGTCTCCACCCCTTCGACCAGGATTTTGTGGCCGCGATTTCGAACCAGGGTGATAATGTCCTGCAGCATCGCCTTGCCGCTCGGGGAGCTGCAGTCATGCAGAAACGAGCGATCGATCTTCACCGTATCGAAATCGATCAGGCGAAGCCACGAAAGACCCGCGAAGCCGGTCCCGAAATCATCAAGCCAGATCTTGATCCCGAGCAGCTTCAGGTCGCTGATGCAGCGCAGGATGTCGGAGTGCATCTCCATCTCCAGCCCTTCGGTGATCTCGAAGGCCAGCCTGCTGCCTGCGACGCCGGTCTCGCCCAGAATGGTCGCGACCGACGTCGCGAAGCCCGGTGTCTTGAGCTGGATCGGGGAGACGTTGACACTGACGACACGGACGTGGTCGTCCGCCAGCAGTTCGGCGCACACTGTCCTTATCGCCCAGCGCCCGAGTTCCAGGATCGCGCCGGTCCGTTCGGCGACCGGAATGAACAGGCTCGGCGGAACCGATGTGCCGTCGAGCATCTTGAGGCGCATCAGAGCCTCCACCGCTTCAACCCGGTCCGATTTGACATCCTGGATAGGCTGGTAAACGAGTGAAACGAGATTCTGGCCGATCGCGATCTTCAGCAAAGCCGCAATGTTCTCGCTCTCGTCACTGCTTTGCGGGTCGGTTGGATCGAACAGCCGGGCACAATTTCGGCCGCCGGCTTTTGCCAGATAGAGAGCGCGATCGGCCTCGTGAATGATTTTCTCCAGCTTGGCCCCGGTCTGCGTCCGGGTGAATGCGGCGCCAACGCTTACCGTTACGATCGAGACGCCGTCGCGCCGCAGTTCGTGCGTCAGAGCCAGGTTCTCCACCGTGCTACAAATGGCTTCCGCAATGTCCAGGATCTGCTCCTTTTTCTCCATGCGAGCCAGGACGATGAACTCTTCGCCGCCATAGCGGCCGATGGAGCCATTATACTGTTTGATCATATCGCTAAGGGCATTGGCGACATGGATCAGGCAGCGGTCGCCTTCCTGATGGCCGTAGCAGTCATTGAACTTCTTGAAGAAGTCCACGTCGATGAGGATCGCCCCAAAGCTGGTGCCGACCTTTTGCCAATCGTTCCAGTAGTCTCGCAGCTTCTCGTCGATCGCGCGCCGGTTCTCCAGACCCGTGAGCGGATCGGTCCGCGACAACCTCAGCAGGGCCTTGCCGCGTTCGGTCGCCTCATTGTGCTGGATCTTGGCTTCCAGGGCGTTCAGGAAGACGTTGTAGCGTTCCTCATTCAGTTTCCAGTTCACATATGAGGTGAACGTGAAACAAGAAACATAGAAAGCCCCAAATACCATTTTGTATATGAGAGTTGAGGGAACAAAGTAATTTACGATATAAAGTATACATAAGATTATTGTCGAGGTTACGATAGAAAGCTTGAAATTGAATGTAAAGAAAAGATTGGCGCTCATCATGAATATGGTCCCAAAGACCATATAGTAAGAGACGCTTTCCTTGTCCGCGCCCATAATCGCCGGACACAGCCAACCAACATAGCCAAAGATGATGGCCCCGGCGCAGGTCACGTCGAGCCATTCCGTCCCGACGCCGTGGCGAAGCTGCGCTTCCAGGATCAAAAGCGCGCTCAAGCCGACCGCGAAGCGCGCCGTGATCGTATAGGCGGCCACATCCGGGATCAGCAGCAGATCCGTTGCCGAAAACAAGAGATAGATCGCAACTGCGATCCAAAGCCCTGGCCTGGCCTCCCCTCTTCGCGTCGCCCGGGCTTCGGTGCGGTAGAGGGCGCGAAGTTCGTCGGCCCCCAGTTCGTAGCGCGGCTCGTACGGCTCAGCGTCAACCGTATCGGCCAATGCGGATGACACGTGTTCGTTCATCACAATCGACCCCTTTTGAAAGGGATTTTGTTTTCCGAACTCATTTCCAGCTTCTGCCCCCACGCGGGCCGGCTCCTTGGGACGCGACGGCGATTGCGAACGCCGGGCAAACAAATGCAATCGCGCAAGACAAGTTTCCGTTAACTCGAACCCGGAATCCGGCTCGGAAACTGATTAACCAACGAACATGGTTGGCGGGAAATTAATCATAAACCTAAAATGCCGTCGGCCCGACATTGGCAAAGGGAGCATTCTACGCAATAAGTTAACCGACTGTTAACTATGGAGTGATGGCGTGCAGACCGTTCTTGATGGCAAAAGCTTGATTACTGCCGAGATGCTCGCCGGCACGCTGCCTCGGGGAAAGATCGAGCATCATGGCGAAGCGTTCGAAACCGCGCGCGCGGAGCTTGCCCTCATTCTCCACGCGACACAGCAGCAGGTCGAACAGGACAAGAACCCGGCCGAGATCGTCGGCCGCTTGCTGTCCTTCCTCAATGGCCTGCATTCCAAGGTTCATCCCGACGTCTGGCATGCGTTGATACCGGTCGCGCAGAACCATCCGATCCTGAAGTATTTTCTCGAGGATCCACTGACGCACTGGTCCTTCACCAAACCCAGGGGCTATTCCGGCGACGCGCAGTTGCTCGACTACATCTATTGTGATCCGCACGTGGCAGAGAGCGTGGCGAACGCCTCGGAGGTCGGCAAAGCACTCTATAGCCATACCCAGAACGTACCGTCATGCGTCGCGGCCCGGGAACGACGCGACCTCCTGACCCGATATGTCGACGAGATCGCGGCCAAGAACGGACCGGAAACCGAGGTTCTGGCGATCGCGGCCGGCCATTTGCGGGAAGCCAATCGTTCGGTCGCCCTGACGGAGGGCCGTCTCAAGCGCTGGGTTGCGCTCGACCAGGATCCCCAGAGCGTTGGGCTGATCTCGCGCGACTTCCAGGGCACCGCCGTCGAAGCCATCGACGGCTCGGTGCGAACCGTGCTCACGCGGGGCCACAAGCTCGGCAAATTCGACTTCATCTACGCCTCCGGCCTTTACGACTACCTCGCCCACAACGTCGCGGTGAAACTCACGAAGACCTGCCTGCAGATGTTGAAGCCGAACGGAACATTCCTGTTCGCCAACTACGCCGAGGGCACCCCCGACGCGGGGTATCGGGAGACGTTCATGGACTGGGTGTTGCTGCTGCGATCGGAGGTCGATATGTGGAACATCGTCAATGCCAGCGTCGACCGCAACACCGTCGAGGCGCAGGTATTCTTCGGCGAGAACCGCAACGTGCTCTATGCCGTCATCGAAAAGCGCGGATAGCGGCCGTCTGGGCTGCACCAGGCCGGTCGTGCCTTTGGCTTGCACCTCCGGCCGCCTTCCGCTATAGAGCCGCCACCCGCGTAGACACCCTTGGAGGCAACGCGGCGGAAGGCCGCCTTCCCGCATGATCCCGAAAAGTGGATTCCGGTTTTCGGACCAGATCATGCATGGGTATGTCGGCTTTCGACGTTTACGGTCCAGGCACTCTGCCCACCGTGAGCGCTCCAGAACAAACCGAAAGGAAATGCCATGAGCCACGACACTTACGAGCTCAAGGCCGAAGCACGCGAACAGGTCGGTAAGGGGTCCGCCCGTGCAGTTCGCCGCAACGGTAAAGTGCCTGCAGTAATTTATGGTGACAAGCAGCCTCCCCTGGCTATCGCGCTCACCTACAAGGACATCTACTACAAGATCCATGGCGGCGGGTTCCTGACCACGATCGCCACGATCGATGTCGACGGCAAGAAGATCCAGGTCCTGCCGAAGGACTTCCAGCTCGACCCGGTCAAGGATTTCCCTGTCCATGTCGACTTCCTGCGCATCGGCAAGGACACCGAAGTCAATGTCGACGTGCCTGTCCACTTCATCAACGAGGACAAGTCGCCCGGCATCAAGCGCGGCGGCGTACTCAACATCGTGCGTCACGAAGTCGAGTTCCACTGCCCGGCCAATGCGATCCCGGAATTCATCACCGTCGATCTCACCGGCGCCAACATTGGCGATTCGATCCACATCTCGGCGGTCAAGCTGCCGGCTGGGGTCAAGCCTGTGATCTCCGACCGCGACTTCACCATCGCGACCATTGCCGGTTCGTCGGCGATGAAGCCGGAGACGGAAGAGACGGCTGAAGCGGCTGCACCTGAAGCGGCTCCTGCCGCCGAAGAGAAGTAACTCTTTCACGCCCGGAGCAGGCGATGCTGCTGTTTGCAGGTCTCGGCAATCCGGGCGCGAAATACGCCGGCAATCGGCACAATGTCGGTTTCATGGCGGCGGACGCAATCGCCCGCCGCCATTCCTTTTCGCCCTGGTCGAAGAAATTTCAGGGCCTGATCGCCGAGGGCTCGCTCGGCGGCGAAAAAGTCGTCCTGATCAAGCCGCAGACCTTCATGAACCTGTCCGGCCAGTCGGTCGGCGAAGCGCTGCGCTTCTACAAGCTCGAGCTTTCCGCGCTCACCGTCTTCTATGACGAGATCGATCTTGCCGAAGGCAAGCTGCGCATAAAGACCGGCGGCGGCGCCGGCGGCCATAACGGCATCCGTTCGATCGATGGCCATGTCGGCAACGCCTATCGCCGCGTACGCATCGGCGTCGGCCATCCAGGCGTCAAGGAAATGGTCCAGCACCATGTGCTCGGCGATTTCGACAAGGCCGACCGCGAATGGCTTGACCCGCTGCTCGACGCGATCGCCGACAACGCCGCCATGATCGCCAAAGGCGACGAATCCGGCTTCATGAACAAAGCCAGTCTCGCCGTCCAGGGCAAGGCCGGGCCGGAGCCCGAAAAATCGGCACCTAAGCAGCCGGCGCAGAAGCAGCAAAGTCACGTCCGCCAAGCACGGCCCCAACAGCCCCTGGCCAAGCTGCCGGAAAGCGGTCCGATGGCCGCCATGCTGAAGAAGCTGTTCGGCGGCAAGGACTGAGCATCAAGGGAACCGAAGGGCTTGACGTTGATCACCCCTATCGCCCATAGCCCTGATCAAATTTCTATTTCCCGATAGGACCGGACAAAATGGGTTTCAAATGCGGCATCGTTGGCTTGCCCAACGTCGGCAAGTCGACGCTTTTCAACGCGTTGACCAGAACGGCTGCGGCGCAGGCCGCCAACTATCCGTTCTGCACCATCGAACCGAATACCGGCGAGGTCGCGGTGCCCGATCCGCGCCTGCAGAAGATCGCGGCGATTGGCAAGTCAAAGGAGATCATCCCGACCCGCATCTCCTTCGTCGACATTGCCGGTCTGGTGCGCGGCGCCTCGAAGGGCGAAGGGCTGGGCAACCAGTTCCTCGCCAACATCCGCGAGGTCGACGCCATCGTGCATGTGCTGCGCTGCTTCGAGGATGACGACATTACCCATGTCGAGGGCCGCATCGACCCGGTGGCCGATGCCGAGACGGTCGAAACCGAGCTGATGCTCGCCGACCTCGACAGCCTCGAGCGCCGCATCGTGCAATTCCGCAAGCGCGCCGGCAGCAAGGACAAGGAAGCGACGTCAGTGCTGCCGATGATGGAGGCAGCGCTAGAACTGCTGCAGGCCGGCAAGCCGACCCGCATCCTGCTCAAGGATATTTCGGCCGAAGATTTGCGCATCCTGCAGGGCCTGAACCTTCTGACCTCGCATCCCGTGCTCTATGTCTGCAACGTCGCCGAGGCCGACGCAGCCACCGGCAACGAGCACACCAGGGCCGTGGAAAAGATGGCGACCGCCCAGGGCGCCGGCACCGTGGTGATCTCGGCCGCCATCGAAGCCGAGGTCGCACAGCTCTCCGATGAGGAAGAGATGGAATTCCTGTCCTCGCTCGGCCTCGACGAGCCCGGCCTCAACAAGGTCATCCGCGCCGGCTACGATCTGTTGCACCTCATCACCTACTTCACCGTCGGGCCGAAGG
The DNA here is from genome assembly GCF_003998535.1 of Mesorhizobium sp. M7A.F.Ca.AU.002.02.1.1. NCBI lineage: Bacteria > Pseudomonadati > Pseudomonadota > Alphaproteobacteria > Hyphomicrobiales > Phyllobacteriaceae > Mesorhizobium > Mesorhizobium sp. M7A.F.Ca.AU.002.02.1.1. The sequence goes on from NZ_RZPB01000015.1 coordinate 13,516, forward strand.
AGACGCGCGCCTGGACCATCCATAAGGGCGACAAGGCCCCCCAGGCCGCCGGCGTCATCCACACCGATTTCGAGCGCGGCTTCATCCGCGCCCAGACCATCGCCTACAATGACTTCGTCACACTGGGCGGCGAAGTGGCGGCCAAGGAAGCCGGCAAGGCCCGCGACGAAGGCAAGGAATATGTCGTCCAGGACGGCGACATCCTGCTGTTCAAGTTCAACACGTGATTTGATGGAAGTCCTTCGAGACTGTCCGCGGGCCGGCTGAGCCGACCACCAGATATCAGGCCCAAAGTGTCGCCTATAAAGCTGATAATATTTGATTGTGACGGCGTCCTCGTGAACAGCGAGGAGATATACCAGGCAACCGAGCTTGAATATCTGGCGGCGGCCGGCATCACGTTCGAACCAAGCGCCTATACGCAAGCCTTCATGGGATTGTCTCCCGCTATGTGGCAGGCGAAGCTCGAAGCGATCGGCCAAGAGCGAGCCAAGCCGCTCTCTCCGCTCTTTTTTGAACAGCTTGCCGACCACACCAACGAACGCTTGCGTAAGAATCTGGCGGCCTTACCCGATGCAGGGAATGTGATTGGCCGGCTCGCCGCATGGAGATGTGTGGCGTCAAGCACGCCGCTGGCCCGATTGCGTTGGAAACTCGAACACACGGGCCTTGTCGACCTTTTCGATCCTAATATTTTTTCATCGGACATGGTCGTCAATGGAAAGCCGGAACCAGACCTGTTCTTGCATGCGGCGGACACGATCGGTGTTCATGCAAAGGAGTGCATCGTGGTCGAGGACAGCGTGAATGGCGTCCTGGCGGGCAAGGCAGCAGGTATGCGCGTGATCGGATTTACCGCTGGCAGTCATTGCACCGGCACTCATGGCGATGCTCTGTTGCGACATGGCGCGGATGCCCTCGTCGGCGCATACGAGGACTTGGAGGTCACTCTAGCCAGTCTTTAGATCGATCCGCTGACGCGGCTTCCGAGCCGCGAGGGCCGTCCCCCGGCCCGATTCGGGCTTGTCTTGATTTTGTCACGTCACAGGTCTAAGCGGCAGACGCACGGTCGGCGCTGGCGCCAGGAACCGTGCAATCCAACACGACGCGTCAATCCGAACGCACCCTTTGGCCCCAGCAAGGGAATCAGGCGATGATCAAGGCCTTCGTCGTGGACAATGATCGCCTGCGCGTCGTCGACGATCTCCTGGCAAACAGCGAGACCATCGTCTGGGCGGACCTGTTCAACCCGACAAAGGAAGAGGAAGCGACGATCGAGAGCTGGCTCGGCGTTGCCATTCCGACGCGCGAGGAGATGGAGGAGATCGAGATTTCGAGCCGCCTCTATGTCGAGGACGGCGCCTACTTCATGACCGCAACCCTGCCCGCGCAGACCGAGGTCGACGATCCCTTGATGTCGCCGGTCACCTTCGTGCTCGCCGGCACAAGGTTGATCACTGTGCGCTACCATGAGCCGAAGGCCTTCAAGACCTTTCCGCAGCGCGCCGAGAAGGTGGCGACCGGCTGCACCAGCGGCGACACCATCCTGATCGGCTTGCTGGAGGCGATCGTCGACCGTCTCGCCGACATTCTGGAGCGTGCCGGCCGTGACATCGAGGCGATCTCGCGCGATATCTTCGAGGCGCGATCGACCAAGGTTTCCAAGCGCAATCGCGACTTCCAGGAATTGTTGAAAGCCATCGGCCGCAAGGAGGACATCGCGTCTTCGATCCGCGACAGCCTGATCTCGCTGCAGCGCCTGGCGGGCTTTTTCGCCCATGCCTCGACCCGCACCAAGATGAGCAAGGACACCAAGGCGCGCATCAAGACGCTGTCTCGCGACGTGCTGTCACTCGCCGACCACGCCACCTTCCTGTCGCAGAAGATCTCCTTCCTGCTCGACGCGACGCTCGGCATGATCTCGATCGAGCAGAACGCCATCATCAAGATCTTTTCGGTCGCCGCCGTCATCTTCCTGCCGCCGACTTTGGTCGCCTCGATCTACGGCATGAATTTCGACGTCATCCCCGAGTTGAAATGGGAACTTGGCTATCCCTTCGCCATCGCCATGATGGTGCTGTCGGCGATCCTGCCCTTCTGGTATTTCCGCCGCCGCGGCTGGCTCTGAGTGGGCCTGTCGATCGGCTGCCACAGGCTGGCGCAGTAGAAATCGCTTGACCAAATGAACGCCGGCCTGCATCCGGAAACCCCGATCCTGAGGATCGTGGGTCGACAAGCCGGATTCCAGACCATGACCGCAGAGATAAAAACATGGGCCTATGAGGACTTCATCGAGGGTGCATCGATCGACCTCGGCTCGAAGCTCGTGAGTGCCGCCGAGATCGTCGAATTCGCCGGAGAATTCGACCCGCAGCCGATGCATCTCGACGAGGAAGCCGGCAAGGCCAGCATCCTCGGTGGGCTGGCGGCGTCGGGCTGGCACACCTGCGCCATGTTCATGCGCATGCTGTGCGATGCCTTCCTGTTGGACTCGACCTGCCAGGGCGCGCCCGGCGTCGATCAGGTCAAATGGAAGAAGCCGGTCCTGGCCGGCGATCAACTGACCGGCACCCTGGTGGTCGTTGCCAAGCGCCTGTCCAAATCGAAGCCGCAACTCGGCTTCGTTACAATGCGCAGCGAACTGTTCAACCAGCGCGGCGAAAGCGTCTTCGAGCTCGAGAACTCCGCCATGTTCCTCACGCGCGATGCCGCGGGGAGCCAAGCATGACACTGGACGAGTTCTTTCGTATCGGCACCACGGTGACGCTCGGCTCGCACACATTCGAGCCCGAGGCGATCAAGGCCTTCGCCCGCAAATACGACCCGCAGATCTTCCATACCGACGAGGAGGCCGCGAAGAAAAGCGTGCTCGGCGGGCTCTGCGCATCCGGCTGGCACACCGCCGCCACCTGGATGAAACTCAATCTCGAAAACCGCATGGACGCCGAGATCGCTGCGTGGAGCGGCCCCGGTCCGGTGCCGGAATTCGGCCCCTCGCCTGGCTTCAAGAACCTGAAATGGCTGAAGCCGGTCTATGCCGGGCAAACCATCACCTTCACGCGCACCGCGCTGTCGCACCGCCCGATTGCCTCACGCCCCGGCTGGCGGCTGCTGGCGCTGCGTTCGGAAGCTTTCGATTCGACCGGCGCCAAGGTGCTGGAGTTCGAGAGCGCCGTGCTGGTGAAGGTGGAGTAGGTTTCTTCCTTCTCCCCCTGTGGGAGAAGGTGGCCGAGCGAAGCTCGGTCGGATGAGGGGTGCTCCAGCTTGGCGCCGACGGCACTCCGTCACCCACCCCTCAACCGTCTCGGCGCTGCGCGCCGATCCACCTTCTCCCACAAGGGGAGAAGGAAGAACTGCCCCTCAATGCCCCTCGAACCCAATCAGCGTCCGCACCGGCACGCCGAGCGCCTCCAGCTTGGCACGGCCGCCGAGGTCCGGCAGGTCGATGACGAAACAGGCGGCGAGGATGTCGGCACCTATCTGGCGCAGCAGCTTGACCGCCGCTTCAGCCGTGCCGCCGGTGGCGATCAGATCGTCGACCAGGATCACTTTCTCGCCCGGAGCAACACCGTCCTTGTGCATCTCCATTTCGTCCAGCCCGTATTCCAGGCTGTAGGCGACGCGCACCGTCTCGTAGGGCAGCTTGCCCTTCTTGCGGATCGGCACGAAACCGGCCGAGAGCTGATGGGCGACGGCGCCGCCAAGGATAAAGCCGCGCGCCTCGATGCCGGCGATCTTGTCGATCTTCTGGCCGGCATAGGGATGCACCAGTTCGTCGATGGCGCGGCGGAAGGCGCGCGCATTGCCAAGCAGCGTGGTGATGTCGCGAAACAGGATGCCGGGCTTGGGATAGTCCGGAATGGTGCGGATCGCGGCAAGCAGCGTGTCTTCGAGCGAGGATTTCATGGGTCGAGATTACCTGAAACGGAGATTGTTGCGCGACAATTGTTCGATCGAGCTGCAGCCCATCAGCCTCATGCCGCGTTCGATCTCGACCCGCATCTGTTCGAGCGCCCGTTCCACGCCGGGCTGGCCGGCCGCCGCGAGCGGAAACAGATAGTAGCGTCCGACGCCGACGGCCTTGGCGCCGAGCGACAGCGCTTTCAGCACGTGTGTGCCGCGCTGCACGCCGCCATCCATGATGACGTCGATCCTGTCGCCAACGGCATCGACGATCTCGGCAAGCTGGTCGAACGCCGCCCGTGAGCCATCCAGCTGCCGCCCGCCATGGTTCGACAGCACGATGCCGCTGCAGCCGATGTCGACAGCGCGTTTGGCATCCTCCACCGACATGACGCCCTTGAGGCAGAACGGACCCGACCAGAGCTTGACCATCTCGGCGACGTCGTCCCATGTCATCGACGGATCGAGCATCTCGGTAAAGTAACGGCTGATCGACATCGTGCCGCCGCCCATGTCGACATGCTCGTCGAGCTGCGGCAGCTTGAAGTCCTCATGGATGAAATAGTTGATCGCCCAGGCCGGCTTGAGCGCGAACTGCGCCATTCCGGTAAGGTTGAGCTTGAAGGGAATGGCAAAGCCGGTTCGTTTGTCGCGCTCGCGGTTTCCCCCGGTGATGCTGTCGACGGTCAGCATCATCACCTCGACCCCGACCGCCTTTGCCCGCTGCATCATCGCCCGGTTAAGACCGCGATCCCGGTGGAAATAGAACTGGTAGACCTGCGGGCCGCTGCTGATGCTGCGCGCCTCCTCGAGGCTGACGGTGCCCAGCGACGACACGCCGAACATCGTGCCGTATTTGGCGGCGGCCTTGGCGACCGCGCGCTCGCCCTGGTGATGGAACAGGCGCTGCAAGGCGGTCGGCGAGCAATAGAACGGCATCGCCAGCTTCTGGCCCATGACCGTCACCGACATGTCGACCTCGCTCACCCCGCGCAGCACGTTGGGAACCAGATCGCAGGTCTCGAAGCTTTCGGTGTTGCGGCGATAGGTGACCTCGTCGTCGGCCGCGCCGTCGATGTAGTTAAAGATCGGCCCCGGCAGCCGCTGCTGCGCCATGCGGCGGTAATCGGAAAAGTTGTGACAGTCGCTGAGCCGCATCATCGAATTCCAAAGGCCATGGCGGGACAAGTTTCTCGCCACCGTTCGATGCATCGAATATCAACCTGTTGTCGGCGTGCCAACGGACTATTTTTCGAGCTGCCCTCCGGACATGGCCATGAGCAAAAAAAGGGACGCCGAAGCGCCCCTTTCTGGTCTAATCCGATTGACAAAGATTACATGCCGAGATCCGAACGAAGCTCGGCCCTGGCCACTTCATACTCGGCCTTGAAGTCGTCCCGGTTGAGCAGGACCGCGGCGATGACGCTGCCGGAAATCCTGCCCATCTCGACGTCGGACGCATAGTGGATGCCGCCGACCTCGCGGTTGTGGGCGTATTCGGCCGCACGCGCCATGATCTCGGCGCGCTTTTCCGGAACCATATCGGACAGGATGATGCCCATCATGGTGCCGACGGTGGCGTGGCCGGACGGCCAGGAACCCGAACTCGACAGCTTGACCGCCGGCTTGACGAGGTCGCTGAGCTGGTGCGGACGCGGGCGCTTCCAGATATCCTTGGCCGGATCGACGACGGCGCCTTCGGTGGCCACGACGCGGTCGAAGAAGGCGCTGAATTTGGGCAGCGTTTCCTTGTTGAATTTCGGCCCCATGACGTTGGCGAAGCGCCAGACATTCTCGTCGGCATCGGCGACGGCGCTGGCTACCATCTCGGGCGTGCGTGTCACCTGCAGCATCAGCACCTCGCCGAGTTCGGCCTTGGTCTGCGCCGAATCGTTTGCCGGCGGCGGCGGCAGGATCATCGTCAGGTCGACATCCTTGTTGGTGACGAAAGGCTGGGCGTCTTCCGCTTGCGCGGCCGAGCCGACGATGAGCAGCAACAGGCCTGCCGCGAGCGATGCGTATCTTTTCATGGGTGCGATCCTTTGATGAGAGCAGCACAGGATCGCCGGATGCGGTGACGGCCATGTGACATGGCCGGCTTCTGGAAATGCAAAAGGGCGCCTCTCGGCGCCCTTCGTGATCACTTGATCGTGTGGCTTAATGCGCCACGCCTTCCCACACCTTGCGCTTGGTGAGATAGACCAGCGCGCCGAACAAAAGCAGGAACACCAGAACGCGAAAACCGGTCTTCTTGCGGTCTTCCATATGCGGCTCGGCCGCCCATGCCAGGAAGGCGGAGACGTCGCGGGAATACTGGTCGATGGTCTGCGGCGCACCGTCATCATAGGTCACCTGACCATCGGAGAGCGGCTTGGGCATCTTCAGCGACACGCCGGACATGAAGTACGGATTGTAGTGGGTGCCTTCCGGGATGACCATGCCGGCCGGCGGTGTCTGGTCGTAGCCGGTCAGCAGCGAGTGGATATAGTCGGGGCCGCCCGCGTCGTACTGGGTAAAGATATCGAAGACGAACTGCGGAAAACCGCGTTCGACACCGCGAGCCTTGGCCAGCAGGGACATGTCTGGCGGAGCAGCACCGCCATTGGAGGCAGCGGCGGCTTCCTCATTGGCGAAGGGCGGCGGGAAGTGGTCGGACGGCTTGCCCGGACGGTCGAACATGTCGCCGGCATCGTTGGGACCGTCGTGGATGGTGTACTCGGCCGACAGCGTCTTGATCTGCGCATCGGAATAGCCGAGGTCCGACAGCGTGCGGAACGCCACCAGGTTCATCGAATGGCAGGCCGAGCAGACTTCCTTGTAGACCTTGAGGCCGCGCTGCAGCTGCGCCTTGTCATAGGTGCCGAATGGGCCAGTGAAACTCCAGTCCATTTCCTTCGGCTCGTCGATCGGGAAATGCGTCGGATTGGCCACATTGTGTGCCTCTTCGGCGGCGATCGCCCGAGTGCCCGCGGCCCCAGCGGCGACGGCCACAAGGCCGATCAGCGCCAGCGAGGTGAGAATCTTTTTCATGCCAAATCCCCTTAGATTCTCTACCCGCTCAGCCTTTGGTTTCCGGAGCCGCCGTAGCGCCCGCCGGATGTCCGCTGCCGCCCTTGTTCTTCTCGAGCACCGCCTCGGTGATCGAGTTCGGCAACCGTCGCGGCGTCTCAATCAGGCCGAGCACCGGCAGCGCGATCAGGAAGAAGGCGAAGTAGAACAATGTCGCCATCTGCGCCATGAACACATAGCTGCCTTCTGCCGGCTGCGAGCCCAGCCAGCCAAGCAGGATGGCATCGGCCACGAACAGCCAGAAGAACAGCTTGTACCAGGGCCGGTAAACCGCCGAGCGCACCTTCGAAGTGTCGAGCCACGGCACCAGGAACAACATGACGATGGCGCCGAACATGCATAGCACGCCGCCGAGCTTGGAGTTGATCGGCCCGACATTGAAGGTGATGGCGCGCAGGATCGCGTAGAACGGCAGGAAGTACCATTCGGGCACGATGTGGGCCGGCGTCTTCAGCGGGTTGGCGACGATGTAGTTGTCGGGATGGCCGAGATAGTTCGGCAGGTAGAAGACGAAATAGGCGAAGAAGAACAGGAACACGATCATGCCGAACGCGTCCTTGATGGTCGCGTAGGGGGTGAAGGCCACGGTGTCGGTCTTCGACTTGACCTCGATGCCCGTCGGGTTCGACTGGCCGACGACATGCAGCGCCCAGATGTGCAGCACGACAACGCCGGCGATCATGAACGGCAACAGATAGTGCAGCGCAAAGAAACGGTTCAGCGTCGGGTTGTCGACGGCAAAGCCGCCGAGCAGCAGCTGCTGGATCCAGTCGCCGACCAGCGGAATGGCGCTGAAGAAGCCGGTGATGACGGTGGCGCCCCAGAAGCTCATCTGGCCCCATGGCAGCACGTAGCCCATGAAGCCGGTCGCCATCATCAGGAGATAGATGATGCAGCCGAGGATCCACAGCAGTTCGCGCGGCGCCTTGTAGGAGCCGTAATAGAGGCCACGGAAGATGTGGATGTAGACGGCGACGAAGAAAAACGAGGCGCCGTTCGAATGCATGTAGCGCAGCAGCCAGCCCGAATTCACGTCGCGCATGATCTTCTCGACCGAGCCGAAGGCCAGATTGGTGTCGGCCGTGTAATGCATGGCCAGCACGATGCCGGTCAGGATCTGCGCCACCAGCATGATCGACAGGATGCCGCCAAAGGTCCATGCATAGTTGAGGTTGCGCGGCACCGGATAGGCAACGAAGCTGTCATAGACCAGCCGCGGCAGCGGCATGCGGGCGTCGAACCAGCGTCCGAGACCGGTTTTGGGCGTATAGGTCGAGTGTCCCTCGCTCATCGAAATATCCCCCTGCCTCAACCGATAAGGATCTTGGTATCGGAAATGAACTTGAATACCGGAACCGCCATGTTCTCCGGCGCCGGGCCTTTGCGGATGCGGCCGGCGGTGTCGTATTGCGAACCGTGGCACGGGCAGAACCAGCCGCCGAAATCGCCTTCCTGGCCAAGCGGAATGCAGCCGAGATGCGTGCAGACCTGAACCATCACCATCCAGGCTTCCTTGCCGGGCGTGGTGCGATTGGCGTCGGTCGCCGGTGCGTCGGCCGGCAGATTGGCGTTGCGGGCGATCGGATCCTTGAGATCGGCCAGCTTGACCGCCTCGCCGTCCTTCATTTCCTGTTCGGTGCGGTTGCGGACCACGACCGGCTTGCCGCGCCATTTGACGATCAGCGACATGCCCGGCGTCAGCGAGGCGACGTCGACTTCGACCGAGGCGAGCGCCAGCGTCGAGGCGTCAGGGCGCATCTGGTCGATGAACGGCCACGCGAAAGCACCCGCGCCGACCACTGCGGCCATGCCGGTGGCGACGTAGAGAAAATCACGACGGTTGGGATCCTGGGTGTCGGTTGCGCTCACGGGTGCCTGATCCTTTCGCCTCTTCCGTGCCGGTGGTTGAGCCTTGTTCCCCGCTCAAATTACGCCAACCCGACAGCGCATGGCGAACAGGCTTGCGAATTCCTCCGGCATTTGGACTTCGGTTTATGCGTGAAGCCCGTTTTTGTCCAGACGGGTGAAGGCACAAGGGCAGATTGTCGCGGGGACAAAATCCGCCGCCGGTCAACACGACGCCGGATAGCCGCCAACCATCACTAAACAACCGGGAAACACCCGCAAATCCGACGCCCTTGTTCGGCTCGACACAAGGCCCCAGCCGGGTCTATCCTTGTCATCATGGCACACGTCATAGACCGCGACACCTGGGCCGTTCGCTCGGACCATTGGAAGGGCGAGTTGCAATGTGGCGCCTACGGCTCCAACTCCTGCCTGATCTTCAACTATCTGCCTGATGTCGGCGGCGGCCCGCGCCTGCACACACATCCCTACGCGGAGATCTTCATCATCCGCCAGGGCACCGGCCTGTTCACTGTCGGCGACCAGGAAATCGAGGCATCCGCCGGCCAGATCCTGATCGTGCCACCCAATACGCCGCACAAATTCACCAATCTCGGCCCAGGCCCGCTGGAAACGACCGACATCCACGAGAATGGCAGCTTCATCACCGAATGGCTGGAGTGATCCCTATTTCGCGCCGAGCCTGGCCAGCACCGCTTTCGGGATGTTGTATTCACGAATGACGGCATCGTGCTTGCGCAAGCCGCACAGCTCGCGCTGGATGAAATAGCCATGCACCGCCTCGGCGGCATCCTTGAGCAGAAGGGGGCGCAGTTGCTCGTCGGCATTGTCGCGCAGCCTGGCCAGCGTTTCCTCTACCCGCTGGCCGGCGCGGCCGAGTGCTGCCGCCTTTTCCGCCAATATTTCATGGCCGAGCGCGTCGAAGGCGGCTTCGGCGGCCGAGGCGCCGGCAAGATGAGATGGCGGACGCAAGGACATTTCAGCCTCCTTTCCCGAAAACCATGCGGTGTGTGACGAACTCTTCGCCCGCCACGCGCTGAAAGCCAAGCCGTTCATAGAAACGGAAAGCTTCTTGCGGCGCGCGGGTGTTCAGCATGGCGAAATGGTGACGTGCCCTGTCGACAACGGTTTCGACCAGCATCCGGCCAAGGCCGGCGCGACGGTGGCGCGCGCTGACGAACAGGTGCCGGACCCGGCCGTGGCCCCTGTCCTCGAAATAGGGATCGATGTTCAACCCGCACACGCCGGCGAGTTCCCTTCCATACCATGCTCCGTACAGCGCCTCCCCCCGTTTCAGGAACTTGTTGCGGCCACTTGCCCAGCCATCCGCAAGGCGTACCAGCATCCAGTAGCCTTCCAGCCGGCTCTCTTCCTTCAGCGTGTCGAAGGCCGGCATGGTCGGCCGAAACCGCTTGAGCACGTAGCCGACCTCTGGGATGGCGCCTGTCGATCCACCCATTGAGCTACTCCGCCGGGCGCGTCTCTTCGAGCACGCTGTCCTCGTGATAGAGAAAACCGCCGGACTGCCGCTTCCACAGCCGCGCATAGAGCCCGTCGAGCGCCACCAATTGGTCATGCGTGCCTTGCTCGACAATGCGGCCGCCGTCGAGCACCACCAGACGATCGAGTGCTGCGATCGTCGACAGCCGGTGGGCGATGGCGATGACCGTCTTGTTTTCCATCAGCCGTGTCAGATTCTCCTGGATCGCCGCCTCGATGTCGGAATCGAGTGCCGAGGTCGCCTCATCGAGAATCAGGATCGGCGCATCCTTGAGGAAGACGCGGGCGATCGCCACGCGCTGGCGCTGGCCTCCCGACAGCTTGACGCCGCGCTCGCCGACAAACGCCTCGTAGCCGGCGCGGTCCCTGTTGTCGCGCAAGGTCAGGATGAACTCGTGCGCCTCAGCCTTTTTCGCCGCCGCGATCACCTCCGCATCGGTCGCGTCAGGCATGCCGAGCTTGATGTTGTCGCGCAGCGAACGGTGGAACAGCGCCGTGTCCTGGCTGACGACGCCGATATTGGCGCGCAGCGAATTCTGCGTAACTTTGGCGACATCCTGGCCATCGATGGTGATCGACCCGCTCTCGAGATCGTAGAGGCGCAGGATCAGATTGGCGAGGGTCGTCTTGCCGGCGCCGGACGGTCCGACCAGCCCTACCTTCTCGCCTGGCCTGACGACAAGGTCGATGCCGTTCAGCACGCCGAAACCTTTGCCGTAGTGGAACTCGACGTTCTTCACCGCGATACGGCCACCCGCAACGACGAGTTCCTTGGCGTCGGGCGCATCGGTGAGGCCGAGCGGCTGCGAGATCAGCGCCTTGGAATTCTCCAGCACGCCGAGGTTTCGCAAGATGCTGTTGAGCTGCATCATCAGCCGGCCGAGCAGCATGTTGAGCCGCAGCACCAGCGACAGGGTGAAGGCGACCGCGCCGACGGTGATCGAGCCCTCGACCCAGAGATAGACGGCAAAGCAGCCGATCGCCGTGATCATGATGCCCGACAGCGTGGTCAGCGCCATGCGCACGCCGGTCAGCCGGCGGGTGAACGGGCGCAATGCGTCGAGATAGATGTCGAAACCGTTCCTGATGT
>NZ_RZPB01000160.1:0-9795 GCF_003998535.1 Mesorhizobium sp. M7A.F.Ca.AU.002.02.1.1
CCTCGTAATAGCCGAGGCCGACGGTGACGCGGCCGGAATGGCGGTGCGAATAGCCGAGATAGTTGAGGATGCGCGGATCCTGCTTGTTGGCGGCGAGGCTGAGCACGGCAATCGCCTCGTCATAGCGCCCGGCCATCGCCAGCGCGTGGCCTGCATCATAGATGCTGTCGTCGTCGAGCATGCCTTCCTGGGGCGCGACGCACTTTTTCTTCTTCTTGTCCCAGACCTGGCCCTTCTTGCACTGGGTGACGGTTTCGTCACCGCCGCTGCCCCCGCTGCCCGCGGCGAACACCGGAACGGCAAGGAACTGTAGAACGAGCAATGCGCTCGCCGCCTGGATCAGCACTCTTTTATGCATCGAAACCTCCTGGAGGGGTGAGAATGCAATACTAACGCCGGTCGGCTTGCGTTTCATCCCGGAAAATTGCGGGCGGGAGAACATCAGGTGACGGATGCCGCGAATCCGCTATCATCCGGCAAACGACCTGAGGGAGACGGCCCTTGCAGCGGCGGCTTGAAAAGGACTGGGAGCTTTCGATCGGCCCCGACACGGTGCGCCTGTTCATCCTCAAGGCCAAGGCACTGAGTGCGGCCGTCAATGAAGACTATGCCGATGGCGCCGAGCACGAGGTCGAACTCGACGGCGAGTCCCATGTCAACCATCACCATGACGGCCTTGCCGAGGAAAGCTCCGAGAACCTGACCGAAGAAGAGCTGCGCGAGCTGATCAACGACCTCAATGTCGATGAAGCAGCCGAGCTGATCGCGTTGGCCTGGGTCGGTCGCGGCGACTACGACGCCACCGAATGGGCGGACGCGCTGGCCGCCGCGCGCGAACGCGCCAACAAGCGCACCGCGAAATACCTGCTTGGCATGCCGCTGCTCGCCGACTGGCTGGAGGAAGGGCTGGAAGCGATCGGTGCGTAACGGAGCGGTTACCGTTCGTGATGCGGCCAAGGCAACCACCTTGCGTCGGCGCCGTTGAGGGCGATGGGGTCGATCGTCTTTTCCCGAATATGCAGGATTGCGTTGACCGTGGCCGTCACGGCCTTGCTGGTGATGCCGGTCGAGGCGAGACATCCCCATCGGCATCATAAGCCCCCGACGCCGCGGGTCGAGCAGCCGCTGACACCACGAGCCGACCAGCCCCTGAAACCAAGGGGCGGAAAGCGTTTGAAACCACGGCGCCACCGGCAGGTCACGCCAAAGCAGACACAGCAGAAAACGCAGACATCGCTGCCCTCGCCTGCCGATGTTCCCGTGCCCGAACCCGGCACTCCGATAACCCAACCCGGCATTCCGGTGCCCGAACCACGCCCGGCGGACGCACCAAAGGCTGAAGCTGCAAAGACCGAGGAGCAAAAGCGCGTAGGGCCGAAGGCCGCGGAAGCGCCCGACCGTTTCAAGGAAGAAAAATCCCACCAGGAAAAGCAGGCACGTCCCGAGCCATTGGCTCCGGAGCCATCAACCGGGGAAAACGAGCCGGAGCCGCCGGACGTCGCGCCAACGCCGACACAAAAGCCTGACATTGCAGAACCCGAGGCCCAGCCGCCAACCGTCGCCCCGCAGCCACCGCAAAAGCCGGCCGACGCGGACGAGAAGAAGATGCTGCCCGATCCGCGCTCGGCCGACGTGCCCGATGAAAAAATGCCGGTCGAGGAAGTCGCATGCCGCGAACGGCTAAAGACGCTCGGCGTCGAATTCGAAGAGTACAAGGCGGAAAGCCAGCCCGAAATCGGCTGTTCGATTCCCTACCCCATCGTGCTGAAGACCCTTGGAAAGTCGATCGCGATTGCCCCGGGCACCGAGCTCAACTGCAAGATGGCCGAGGCGACGGCGCGTTTTGCCGCCGATGTCATCCAGCCGGCGGCAAAGGCCGAATTCGGTGCGGACCTGAAATCGATCGGCCAGGCATCGGCTTTTGTCTGCCGGCCACGCAACGGCACACGAAAACTGTCGGAACACGCGTTCGGCAACGCGCTCGACATCGCCAGCTTCACGCTGTCGGACGGCAAGAAGATCGAGGTCGGCCCGGCGCCGCCGGAGAAAGACGCCAAATTCCTCAACAATGTTCGCAAGGCCGCCTGCGGACCCTTCAAGACGGTGCTCGGCCCAGGCGCCGACGCCGATCATTCCCTGCATTTCCATCTCGATCTCGAACCGCGCCGTCATGGCGGAACGTTCTGCCAGTGATCAGGGCTGATCCAGGCCGCGTGCCGCAATTCGGCCGCAGGCATGAACGCGGACGCTGAGTTTTCCTTTACCCTTGATCGTTAAAATGCCGGATATCCATCAACGGGATTCCGCCAATGGCCGGCAAATTTCGGGCCGTGTTTTTCGCCACCGCGCGCCAGTCAAAATATGCAGCAATGCTGACCGCCGGTCTGGCGCTGGCGGCGCTTTCCGCCTGCAACACCGGCAGTGTGCTGTCGCTGCAGCCGGCCGTCGACGTCGGCGCGCAGACGGCTGCCGTGCCGCAATATGCCGGCATGCAGAAGCTTGTCCCTTCCAATCCGTACATGACGCAGGCCGCTTATCCGCGCATGGACGAGCCGATGTCGCCCGTCGAGCAGATGCCGGCCAGCGAAACCGACTGCCGTCAGCAATTGAAGCGCCTCGATGTCGCCTACACCGACCTGGCGCCGATCCATGAAGGCCAGTGCGGCATCGATTATCCGGTCAAGGTCTCGGCCATCGGCAACATCCAGATGAAACCCGCCGCAACCCTGACCTGCGACATGGCAGCTACCTTTGCCGGCTGGACGAAGAACGAACTCGTTCCCTCCGCCCGCTGGCGTTATTTCTCCGGCGTCAGGACCATACACCAGGGCTCCAGCTATTCCTGCCGCCGGATTGCCGGCGAAGGCGTCCTGTCCGAACACGGCAAGGGCAATGCGCTCGACGTCATGAGCATCGAGCTCAACAATGGCGACGACATCGATGTGCGCAAGCCCGGCCTGTTCGCCTTCCGCACCCGTGGCTTCCTCAACAATGTGCGCGCCGACGGCTGCCAGTACTTCACCACCGTGCTCGGCCCCGGCTACAATTACGACCACCGCAACCATTTTCATTTCGACATCAAGAACCGCAAGAACGGTTATCGCGCCTGCCGTTAGATCGGTGCCGGGTATCCTTTGCCTGAATGCCATGACAACGCCTAATGTGATGCCGGAACATTTGAGCGGCATTCATGGGTCAACGAAGCGTTCGGCGACGCATTATGATCTGGGCGGCGACCTTGTTGGCCGCGTATCTGGCGCTCGCCTATTTCGCCGCACCGGAATTCTGGACGTTCCGCGATCGAGGTTTTCGCACGCATCGCTTCGAGATGCTGACGCACACGCCGCAAGGCATTCCGGGCGACCCGATCAATGTCGGCCTTGTCGGCACGCAGAAGGAGGTGGTCCACGCCTTTGCCGTTGCCGGCTGGGACACCGCCGACGCCGTCACCCTGAAGACCGCGATCGAGATCGGTGAAAGCGTGCTGTTCGACCACCCCTATCCCGATGCGCCGGTCAGCAGGCTGCTGTTCGATGGCCGTGCCCAGGATCTCGCCTTCGAAAAGCCGGAGGGCATCAGCGCCGACCGACGGCATCATGTCCGCTTCTGGCAGACCGATGCAAGCGGCGACGATGGCCGGCCGCTGTGGCTGGGCTCGGCCAGCTTCGATCGCGGCGTCGGCTTCAGCCACGACACCGGCGCCGTCACCCACCATATCGGCCCCGACATCGACGCCGAGCGCGATTTCCTGATGCGCGACCTGGCCACTGCCGGCATGCTGCTCTCGACCAGCGACATATCGGGCGTCGGCGCCACCAAGGCGGGACGCAATGGCGGCGGCGATCCCTATTTCACGGACGGCGAGGCAATTGTCGGCGTGTTGAAGCAGTTGCCATGACATCGCAAAAGTCAGGTCGTGGTGATCACGATCTTGCCGAACGGCCCTTTCTCCAGATGTTGCAAGGCCTGCGGCACCTCATCGAAGCCAAAAACCTTGTCGATGACCGGCTTGATCGCCAGCGCCTCGATCGCCTGATTCATGCGCTCGAAAGCACGGCGATGGCCGATCGACAGGCCCTGCACGGTGATGCGGTTGCGCATGAAGGGCAGGATGGGAAAGCTGAGCTCCATCGCGCCCAGCAGGCCGATGATCGACAGCCGGCCGTCGGCGGCCAGCGCGTTCAGCGATCGCCGTGCATTGTCGCCGCCGACCATTTCCAGCACGTGGTTCACGCCCAGCCCGTTCGTCAGCTCACGCGCGGCATCGTCCCAGGCCGGTTGCGTGCGGTAGTTGATCCCTTGCCAGGCGCCAAGCTTTCTCGCCCGCTCAAGCTTTTCATCACTGCTTGAGGTGACGATGGCGCGCAGGCCGAACGCAGTGGCGAACTGCAGCGCAAACAGCGACACGCCGCCGGTGCCCTGGATCAGAATGGTCTGACCCGGCACCGGTTTGGTCGCCTCGGCCATGGCGAACCAGGCCGTCAGCGCCGCGATCGGCAATGTCGCGGCCTCGATGTCGCCGAGCGACAGCGGCGCCAGCACCGCGGCGTCCTCGCCGAAGATGACATGATCGGAAAGCATACCCGACAGCGACGACCCCAGCGTGTGCTTATGCAGCACCGGCGGTGCGTCGCCATCCGGCCAATCGGCGATCACCTGGCCAAGCACGCGCTGGCCGACCTGAAAGCGGCTGACGGCACTGCCGACGGACACCACTTCGCCCACCGCGTCGGATGTCGGCACGAAGGGAAAGGCAAGGTCGGGGATCAGCACGCCGTCCACGATCATCTTGTCCTTGTAGTTGAGCGATACGGCCTTGGTCCGGACCAGCAAATCGTGCGGCCCTGGCTCGGGCACCTTGCCTTCCACCTGGCTTAGCCTCGACAGGCCAAAACCGCTCATCTGCCAGGATCTGTTGATTGGGGTGCTCATGTCGTCTCGCGCTCCGTGCATTGATGCCAGGCGAGACATTTATGCCTTTCGATTATAGAAAATAGTGCTTCCGTGCGGTATAATTTGACACTGATTGCGGACTAAAAGTCGACAATAGGAAATCGCCATGGAAACGGCCGACCTGCAAGGCACCGTCGCGTTTGTGCAGGCGGTGGAGGCCGGCAGCTTCACTAGCGCCGGCGAGCGGCTGCATGTGACGAAGTCGGCGATCGGCAAATCGATCGCGCAGCTGGAGCAGAGGCTCGGCGTTCGCTTGTTGAACCGCACCACCCGCAGTCTCAGTCCGACCAGCGAAGGCATCAGCTACTATGAAGCCTGCGTCCGGGCCCTGGCCGAGATCGAAGCCGCACAGTCGCTGCTCGCCTCGCGTCGGCAGGTCCCGTCTGGCCGGCTTCGGGTCGACGTGCCGCTGGCCTTCGGCCGACGCTGCGTCGCTCCCGTGCTGTTCGAGATTTCGAGGAAATTTCCGGACCTGACGGTGGAAGTCTCCTTCAATGACCGCCGCGTCGACCTGATCGAGGAGGGTATCGACCTGGCGATCCGCATGGGCGAACTCGACGACAGCCTGTCGCTTGCGGCCAGGCGCCTCTATGCTCAGCGCTCGGCCATATGCGCGGCTCCCGACTATCTCGACAGGCATGGCCGGCCGCAATCGGTCGAGGATCTCGCCGATCACAGCGTCATTGGCTACGGTCGCGAGGGCATCGTCCGCCCCTGGGTGATCAGACATTCCGACGGCCATCTCGCAACCTTCGTGCCCAAGGCGCGGCTCGTTCTCGGCCATGGCGAACCGATGCTGGATGCGGCGCTCGCCGGCTGCGGCATCGCCTTCCTGCCGACATGGCTGGCCGCCGACAGCCTCAAAAGCGGCGATCTCGAAATGGTGCTGTCGGAATGCCTGGTCGAGAACATCGTCGTGCATGCCGTCTGGCCGGTGACGCGCGCGCTCACGCCAAAGGTGCGGGTTGTCGTCGACGCCCTCGTCGAACATTTTTCGGCGCCGCCCTGGGATGCCGCGTGAGCGAAATACCGGTCATTTCTCAAAAATCACGCCGGACTATTTTCGAAGACCGCGCCACAATGCTATTGACCGCTCATGTTATACGTCGAAATCGCTATCGTGGTCGTCCTCATCTGCGTGAACGGCCTTTTGTCGATGTCCGAGCTCGCCATCGTCTCGTCGCGCCCGGCCAGGCTGAAAGCGATGATCGACCGCGGCACCAATGGCGCCGGCCGCGCCCTTGATCTTGGCTCAAATCCCGGCAAGTTCCTGTCCTCGGTGCAGATCGGCATCACCTTGGTCGGCGTCCTCTCCGGCGCCTTTTCCGGCGCCACGCTCGGCGAACGGCTGGCGCAGTTCCTGGCTTCGACCGGCATCCGCGAGACTGTCGCCGACCCGCTAGGCGTCGGCATCGTCGTTGCTATCATCACCTATTTCTCGCTGATCGTCGGCGAGCTGGTGCCCAAGCAGATCGCGTTGCGTGATCCCGAGCGGGTCGCCGCCAGGGTCGCTCCGGCGATGACCATCCTCGCCACGGTGTCGGCGCCGCTGGTCTTCCTGCTCGACTTCTCCGGCCGCACCATATTGTGGCTGCTCGGTCAGCGCGGCGAAAGCGAGGAAAAGGTCACCGACGAGGAGATCAAGATGCTGGTCGCCGAGGCCGAGCATCACGGCACCATCGAATCCGACGAGCGGCGCATGATCGCCGGCGTCATGCGGCTTGGCGACCGCGCCGTGCGCGCGGTGATGACGCCGCGCACCGAAGTCGACTGGATCAATCTGCAATCCGACGAGGCGGCCATCCGCAAGCTGCTCATGGAAACCCAGCATTCGCGCCTGCCGGCAGGCGACGGCGGCGTCGACGTCATGGTCGGCGTCGTCCAGACGCGTGATGTGCTGGCCGCACTGCTTGCCGGCCGCGTGCTCGATCCGCGCAGGCATGTGCGCGCAGCCCCCATCGTCTACGACCAGGCCGACGCGCTCGATGTGCTGCAGAAGCTAAAGGAATCCGACGTGCCGATGGCGCTGGTGCATGACGAATACGGCCATTTCGAAGGCATCGTCACCCCGGCCGACATTCTGGAAGCCATCACCGGCGTGTTCCGCGCCGACACCGACGCCGGCGACGAGGAAAACGCGGTCAAGCGCGAGGACGGCTCGTGGCTGCTCGCCGGCTACATGCAGGCCGACGAGATGGCCGACATTCTCGGCATCGACCTGCCGGAAAACCGCGATTACGAAACCGTCGCCGGCTATGTGCTGTCGCATATGCACCATCTGCCGGCGACTGGCGAATGCGTCGACGCGCAGGGCTGGCGCTTCGAGGTGGTCGATCTCGACGGCCGCCGCATCGACAAGCTGATCGCCACCCGCCTGGCCGGCGCCCCTCGCGAGGCGGTGCGCTGACGGTCGACGCGATTTGCGGCATTTCGCTCTATCGTTCCCAGAAGGACTTGGCGATCTCTCCCTCGACCTGCTGTATCGTCAGGCCGATATCGTCGATCAGATGCGGATTGTCCTTCGACATTTGCCTGAGCTGCCAGCGAAAGCGTATCCGCTCGCGCCAGGTCCGATCGTGCCAGCTCGCGATGATGCTTCGCAGGGTCTTTAGGAGCCGGCGCGATGCCGGCCGCACGGGCGTTCCCGGCCGCGCTGCACAAGTGAGGGTATTGGTCATGGCAACCTCCATATGGTTTGAGGGCCTAGGGCTCTCGATGAGGTTGAATTCTGCGCGATACGGACGGCGCCGTAATTAAGCCCTCCCAAATAGTTCCCAAAACTTCCAAACGAGCTAGAGCGGCCCTATAGATGCGCCTATGCAGGGATCGCGTTTTGCCTTTGGTCCGTTCGTGCTTGATCCGCATGCGGGAACGCTGCTTCGGAACGATGTCCCCGTTGCCGTCGGCTATCGCGGGCTGAGCCTGCTTGCGGCACTCGTCGGGCGGCCCGGCGAAATCCTCGGAAAAGCCGAACTGATGGACGCCGCGTGGCCGGGCACGGCCGTCGAGGAAGGCAATCTCACCGTCCAGATCGCGCAGCTGCGCAAGCTGCTTGGCCCCGTCGGCGACAACGGCGAATGGATATCCACCGTTCCGCGCGTCGGCTACCGTTTCACTGGGGCCGTCGAACAGCTGGGCGAGGCCAGGCGAAAACCCTTGCCGCTGCCCGACAAACCGTCGATAGCCGTGCTGCCCTTCGTCAATTTCAGCAACGATCCCGAGCAGGATCCCTTCGTGGATGGGTTGACGGAAGACCTGATCACCGACCTGTCCAGAATCTCCGGCCTGTTCGTCATCGCCCGCAACTCGACCTTTGCCTACAAGGGAAAAGCGATGGACGTGCGCGAGATCGCCGGGGATCTTGGCGTGCGCTACCTGTTGGAAGGCAGTGCAAGACGCGCCGCGGGGCGCGTGCGCATCAACGCACAGCTGGTCGACGCGATGAGTGGCGATCATCTGTGGGCGGAACGCTTCGATCGCGGCCTGGAGGATATCTTTGCCGTTCAAGACGAGGTGACGGCCAAGATCGTGGAAGCGCTGCTTGGCCGGCTGCGCGCGCCGCCGCCGCGCAATCGGCCGCGAAATCTGGAGGCCTACGACCTCTGCGTGCGGGCGCGAAAGCTGATCGACGACTCGCCGCAGATGGCGCAGGAAGCGCATCTGATGCTGACGCGCGCGGTGTCGCTCGATCCTGATTATGCCGAGCCCTATCGTTGGCTTGCCATGAACCACTGGATGGGACAGGTGCATTGGGGCGGACCAACCGAGGCTGCCCGCAGCGTTGCCCTGGAGCTGGCGCGCAAGGCGGTGGCGATCGATCCCAACGATGCCGGCTGTCGCTGGATCCTGGCTTATCTGCTTGCCTATGAGCGCAGCTTCACTGAAGCGGATGCGGAATTCGCCAAAGCGATCGAGCTCGACCCGAACGAGGCCGACACCTGGGCGGCATTGTCCGACATCGCGGTCCTGGCCGGACGGGTCGAAGAGGGCCTCGAGCACATCGGCAAGGCGTTCCGGCTGAACCCGTTTCCGGCGAGCTGGTACTATCTGACGCTCGGCCAGGCGCAATATGCGGCGCGCGACTACCAAGCCGCTATCGAGACGTTGCGCCGTGACGAGACCTATCGCACAAGCTCACGCCGTTTCCTGGCGGCAAGCATGGCCCAACTCGGCCGGCTCGACGAGGCGCGCGCAGAGGCTGAACTGTTCCTCGTCGGCAACCCGCATTTCACAACCCATCACTGGGCGACGACCGAGCCATTCCGCGACGCCGCTACGCTCGAGCATTTCGTCGATGGTTTTCGCAAGGCCGGTCTTCCGGAGTGACGCGCCGGCATCCGGCCCGCCCGCAGCAAAGGCGACGTGGTGCGCTAACCCAGTCTAGACGTCGGTATGATCTCGGTGGCGCGACACCTTCTCGCGGTTGCCGCAGGTGCGCATGCTGCACCAGCGCCGCTTGCCGCCTCGCGACGTATCGAGGAAAAGCCAGCCACAGCGAGGGCAGGAATGCAGCCTGTCGCGCGGCAGGGTGAAGAACGCTTCGATGGACAGCATGGCCAGCAACGCGGTGACGGCGTCCGGATCGCGCCACCGGCCAAGGGCAAGCTCCGGCCTGGTGCCATCCAGCTCGATAGACCCGGCGGCAAGCGAGCTTGCCGTGCGCGAGAACAACACGCCGAGCGGTTCGACCGCAGACGGTTTGCCCGCGGCGATTGGATCGAAAACCTGAAATGACGCCTCCCGCATTTCGCGGACCCCTTCCACGAACCGCCCATCCGCTATCTCGGCAACGGCCTGCGCCTGACGATCGTCGGCAAGCCCTGAGGCGCTGAACCAGTTCGC
>NZ_RZPB01000161.1:0-9747 GCF_003998535.1 Mesorhizobium sp. M7A.F.Ca.AU.002.02.1.1
TACGCAACCTGCTCGGCATCGACATGCTGATGGAGCGCCGCGCCCCGGCTGCCTAGCGTATTTCTCCCCGTTCTGCGGAGAGAAATGCCCGGCAGGGCAATGAGGGGCGGCGCCGACTTCGACAATTGGCGGGAGAAGCGCAGGAAACCGCCATTCGCAGGCCCGGCCTCACCTGAATATCAATAGACCGCCGACTGCGGCAGCACGAACGGCATATTGCCCGCCGGCAGCACGCCGACCTTGAGCCGGCAGTCGAACACTTTCTCGATCAGATCATCGCTCAGCACGTCCCGCGGCGATCCGGCGGCGGCCAGCCGGCCGCGATGCATGACGAAGATCCGCTCCGCATACATGGCCGTCAGATTGAGGTCATGCAGGATGGCGACCACGCCACCGCCCCTTCTGGCGAAGTCGCGGGCAATGTTCATGAT
Organism: Mesorhizobium sp. M7A.F.Ca.AU.002.02.1.1; assembly: GCF_003998535.1. Classification (NCBI taxonomy): domain Bacteria; kingdom Pseudomonadati; phylum Pseudomonadota; class Alphaproteobacteria; order Hyphomicrobiales; family Phyllobacteriaceae; genus Mesorhizobium; species Mesorhizobium sp. M7A.F.Ca.AU.002.02.1.1. Next base: position 432 of record NZ_RZPB01000161.1, read on the forward strand.
GATCAGCTGGTGCTTGATGTCGAGGCTGGACACTGGCTCGTCGAGGAACAGAAAGCGCGGCTTGCCGTCGAGCACCGGCGCCCAGACCTGGCATAGCACGCGCGCCAACTGAACGCGCTGTTGCTCCCCGCCGGAAAGCTCCTGGTAGAAACGGCCGGCAAAGCCGTCGAGATCGACACGCGCCAGCGCCCGTTCCGGCAGCCGCGCATCCTCGCCCGGCAAGGCGCCCGAACGGCCGCCGACAAGACCAAGCTTGACCACTTCCCGCACGGTGAACGGGAACGACAGCGTCGTCGCCTGCGGCAGCACCGCGCGATGGACGGCTGCCTCGGCCGGCTTCATCGTCGAGAGATCTCGGCCGTTGAGGGCAACGCGGCCGGTATAGGCGAGCTCGCCGGAGAGCGCTTTGAGGAAGGTCGTCTTGCCCGAACCATTGGGGCCGACGACGGCGGCGATCTCGCCGGGCCGCGCGTGGAAATCGACACCACTGACGATAGGCTTGCCGGCGATATCAACCGAAACATCCTTTGCCTCGATCATCAAGCCTCACAAATCAACCACGCCGCGCTTGCGCAGCAGGATCCAAAGGAAGAACGGCGCGCCCGCTATCGCGGTGACGATGCCTATCGGCAGTTCGGCCGGCGCAACGATGGTGCGTGCGACCGCATCGGCCAGAAGCAGCAGCGAGGCGCCGAGCAGCGCCGACGCCGGCAGCAGATAGCGATTGTCCGGACCAATCAGCAGGCGCAGCAGATGCGGCACCACGATGCCGACGAAGCCGATGCCGCCGCTGACGGCGACGGATGCGCCGACCGCGGCGGAGACGCCGACGATGGCCGTGTATTTCAGCCGCTGCACCGGAATGCCGAGATGGCCGGCGGTCGCCTCGCCAAGCGCCAGCGCGTTGAGGCCGCGTGCCAGGAACGGCATCGCCGCCAGCGCCAGGACGATGATCGGCCCTACCGACGCGATCTTCGCCCAGGTCGCACCACCGAGCGATCCGAGTTGCCAGAAGGTCAGGTCGCGCAACTGGCGATCGTCGGCCATGAAGATAAGGATGCCGGTCAGCGCCATGGCGAGCGCCGCCAGCGCGATGCCCGCGAGCAGCATTGTGGCAACCGAGGTTTGCCCCCGCCGCGTCGCGACCTGATAGAGCATCAGCGTGGTGGCGAGCCCGCCACAGAAGGCCGCCAGCGGCAGGGCAAGCGTGCCGAGCAAGACTGTCACCGGAGCCAATATCGTCGCGCCGAGCACGATGACGGCAACCGCGCCGAGGCTGGAGCCGGCCGAGACGCCGATCAGGCCGGGGTCCGCCAGCGGATTGCGGAACAGCCCCTGCATGACCGCGCCGGAGACGGCGAGCGCCGCGCCGACCAGCATGCCGAGGATGACGCGCGGCAGGCGGATGTCATAGACGATCAGGCTGTCGCGGGCGCTCAACGCGGCGTCGTCAGGCACTGCGCCGAACAGCCAGCCCCCGATGACGTTGGCGGCCGATGCGTCCGAAGCCCCCGATGTCAGCGACAGAAAAACGGCAGCCGCGAGCCCCAGGCACAGCAGAAGGATGACGATGCGGGCGCGGCCCGACCGGTCGCCTTCGGATACGCTTGCCATCACCGGGCCGGCGATCGATTGATCGACCATGATCTGCCTGCTCAGTCCGTGACCTGCCCGCCATAAAGCGAGACAGCGAGGTCGTGGATGGCATCAGCCGTGCGCGGCCCGAAGCCGAGCAGATAGGCGCCGTCGATGCGGATCAGCTTGTGCGCCGTTCCGGCCGGCGTGGAGGCGATCGACGGATTGACGAACAGTTCGTCGTCCGAAACCGGAGGCCCGGCATTGCTCATCATCAGGATCACGTCAGGCCTGGCGGTTATGATCGCCTCGTCGGACATCTGCTTGTAGCCGGAAAAGCCCTCGACCGCGTTGACGCCGCCGGCCAGCTTGACCATGCCGTCGGCGGCGGTCTCGCTGCCGGCCGCCAGAATCTTGCCACCCTGTATCGACAGCACGAACAGGATGCGCTTGCGCTCCTTGATCGAAGCCGTCTGCTTCTCGGCGGCCGTGAGCTTGGCATCGAGCTCCTTGGCCAGCACCTCGGCCTTGGCGTCGACGCCGAGCGCCTTGCCGACGATGCGGACCTTCTCGAGAATGCCTTCGTGGCTGTAGTGCTCGGGCACCTCGATGAACGGCACGCTCGTCTTCTTCAAGACATCGACTGCTTCCTTGGGGCCGCTGCCATGCAGCGCCAGGATGCCGGTCGGGTCGACCGACAGCACACCCTCCGGCGACAGCGCGCGCATATAGCCGACATCGGGCAGCTCAAGCGCCGCCTTTGGGAACCGGCTGGTGGAATCGCGTGCCACCAGATGCTTTTCCTGGCCGAGAGCATAGACGATCTCGGTGATCGAGCCGCCAATGGCCACGATCTTTGAAGGATCGGCAAACACGGCCGTGCCTTCCGCGGCGCTGGCGGGTTGCAGTGCGATAACAGCCATGGAGAGACCGATCACCGGCCCCAAAATAGATCCGCGCACAGCCGACAATCTTGGGAAAACACTCATAGCATTTTTTCTCAGGCTGCAGTCGGGCTTGGGATGCGCGGCAGGTTTTCCGCCAGGAAGCGCCAGTCGTCTCGCTCGCTTTCGCCTTCATGACGCTTGCCGAAGAACTGGATGATCATCTTGCCGTCGGCGTCATAGACCTCGAGCGAGGTGACATGACCGTCCTTGGTCGGCTTGCGCACGGCCCAGACCTCGTGGATGTGGTCGGTGCGCAGATGCAGGTGGAAGGTTTCGTCCAGCACGTTGATCCATGGTCCCATCGGCTTGATCGACTTGATCGGACCGGAATGGATCTGGATGCAGCCGCGGTTTCCCACAAAGCACATGATCGGCATCTCGCCCTCCGCGGCATGATGAAACATGGCCCGGACCGCCTCATTGTCGAGCTGCCAGGCATAGTCCTGCCCAACCAGGCGCACCGCCTGCCGGCGGCTTAGTTTCAGCGTCTTCAGCATACCAAAGAACTGGTGCACGTCGGTCAGCCGGCTCCAGCGGTCACGCAGATCGTCGAGATTGGCGGCCGCTTCGTCGCCATGGATCTCGTCATCGGGGAGTGGCCCCGAGATGTCGACCGTCGGTTCCTGGTTGGACGATTCGAGCGCGGCGACCAGCTTCTGATAGGCATAGAGGCTGGAGGCCGGCCGCAGATGCACCTTGTGCACGGCCTCGCCTGCCGCATCGAAGAACTGGAGGCTGCGGCGGATTTCGTCGCCGTCGCGCTTCTCGATGGCAAAGCCGTGCGCCCAGACCTTCGGGAAGATGCGCAAGTCGATGTTTTCGCCAAGCACCATGGCATTGTGGGTGCCGGTGACGACCTTGTCATAGACGCCGATCTTCTCGTGCACCGCGCTGTCATTGCGGGTCAGCGCCATGACCTCGCCGACGGCCTCGAGGCCGGTCAGAAGATCGTTGACGCGCGGCTCGATGCGGACGACGCCGTCGCCGCAATGCGCCGCGACCAGTTCGGCTTCCGAAATGCCGAGATGGGCAGCCAGATCACGCTCGCGCGTCTTCGGATTGTCTGTCCGTGCCCGCCGGATTTCATGCGGGGCGGGTTTTACGCGCTGATCCATGTCTCGGTCCCTGTTGCCTTGTCTTACTTGTTGAGAATGAGCTTGCCCTGGCGGGTGATTTTCAGCCGGTAGAGTGCACCGTGATGCTCGATGCCTATCTCGTGCTCGCCCTGGAACAGGGTGTTGCTGGAAAGGGTTCGTACCGCCAGCGGAACCCGGTCGAAATGGGGGGAGGCATCGTCGGGACGGCGGACGCGATAGCGAAAATCGTTGGGATTGTGGGTGTTCATCTGGATGGATCCCTTTCCTGTGCCGGGCGTCTGGCTAGGCGTTGCGTAATCCGATTCATTTCTTGACTTGAATAATCATGTTTACTAGTCAGTGCAATACCGGATTAAATGAGTCAACATTTAAGACGTCGGCGACGATCAAAAATGCCAGCCAGCCCCGGGCCAGCCAGCATGAAACCTGGACTTTGGAGTTGGGGCATGGGGTTTGTGACTTGGGAATGGCGCGGCCGGTCGGCGGCGAACGGCGCGGCGGCATTGCTGGCAAGCGTGGCGGCGATTGCCTTATCGGCGCAACTGGCCAACGCCCAGCAGGCGGCGCAGACGACAGATCAAACGAAGAAGGCTGAAGAGGAAAAGGCAGCACCAGCGGGAGCAACGCTGCTCGACAAGATCCTCGTCATCAGCCGCACCGGCGAGACGGCGATCGAATCGCTGGCATCGGCCAGCCATATCGGCCAGGAACAGCTCGACCGCCGCATGGCGACGACGCCCAATGAGATGCTGCTCGGCGTGCCCGGTGTCGCGGCGCAGGCCGACGCCAGGCGCGTCAGCACCAGCATCAACATCCGCGGCCTGCAGGATTTCGGTCGCGTCGCAGTCATCGTCGACGGCGCACGACAGAATTTCCAGCGCTCCGACCACGGCACGCAGTCGACCTTCTACATCGACCCCGAACTCGTCAAATCCGTGGATGTTATCCGTGGTCCTGTAGCCAACACCTACGGCTCGGGCGCCATCGGCGGCGTCGTCTTCTTCGACACCAAGGATGCCGAGGATTTCCTCAAGCCTGACGAGACATGGGCCGGTTCCGTCACGGGACGCTATGAGAGCAACGGCAAGGGCTGGACCACAAGTGCATCCGGCGCCTACCGCATTAACGAGAATTGGGACGTGCTGGGCAACATCGTCTACCGCGACTATGACGACTACAAGGATGGCGGCGGCGACACCGTCAAGGGCACCGGCTTCGACGTGCTGAGCGGACTGCTCAAGACCAGCATACGCCCGACCGACAACAGCGAACTGAAGCTCGGCTGGGTCGGCTCAAGCGATGGCTGGAACGAGATCAGCGGCGGTGCGCCGGTCAATGACGTCGACCTGAAGTCGAACACCTTCACGGCGCGCTACAACATCACGGATGAGGACAAGAGCTGGCTCGATCTCCACATCAACACCTCCTACAACAAGACCAACCTCGATCTGACCAGCCTTGTCCCGCAAAACCGCTTTGATCCGGTCACCGGCCTTCCCGTTGTCTTGCCGGCGGGATCGCAGTCGACATTCGACGTCGGCACCACCGGCATCGACATCTGGAACACGTCCCGGTTCGAGACGAGTGGGATCGCGCACGAGCTGACCTATGGCGGCGACTGGGTCGGCGATAACGTCGAGACCGGCGGCGCGGCTGGTGGCGACAGTTTCTACACGCCTTCGGGCAAGCGCAACGTTTCGGGCGCCTATGTCCAGGACAAGCTCACCTGGGAGTGGCTCGAAGTCATCGCCGGGCTGCGTTACGACAACTACAGTCTCAAAGATGACACCCACGACATTTCCGGCGACAGGGTATCGCCGCGCATCACCGTCGGCGTCTCCCCGTTCGAATCCGCAGGCCTTGCCGGCCTTCAGTTTTATGGCACCTATGCCGAGGGCTATCGCTCGCCATCGATCGCCGAGACGCTGATCAGCGGCAATCATCCGGCAGGCGTCAGCTTTCCGTTCCTGCCCAATCCCAATCTGCGGCCGGAGACTGGAAAGACCGTCGAATTCGGCGTCAACTACAAGCAGAACGACATCCTCGAAGCCGGCGATGCGCTGCGCATCAAGGCAGCGTATTTCAACAATGATGTCGAAGATTACATCGATGGCGTTACCCTGTCGCGGTTTGACCCGACAGCCGGTTGCCCGAGCGGACCCGGTATCCCGATATGCTTCCAGTACCAGAATTTTGCCAAGGCCAAGATCGACGGCTTCGAACTGGAGGGCGTCTATGATGCCGGATGGGGCTATGCCGGCCTCTCGGCTTCAATCACCAATGGTCACACCATTTCCTACAAGGGTGTGGAAGCGGATCTCGCCACGATCCCATCATCCCAGGTCACCGCGCAGCTCGGCTTGCGCTTCCTCGAGGACAAGCTGACCGTCGGCGGCGAAGTGCAATACAATGGCAAGCCCAAGGGCAATCCGATCGCCGAGGACTACACGCTGGTCAATGCCTTTGCCAGCTACCAGGCGACGGACAATTTGAAGATTGATTTCCGCGCCGACAATCTGTTCGATGTCAAATACGCCAACCCGCTTAACCTGACCACGGCTGGCCAGCCGCCGCAGCCGGTTTTCGCGGCCTACGAGCCCGGCATAACGCTGAAGCTGGCGGCAACGATGCGGTTTGGAGGCTGATTGCCATGACGAGCTTGACGACACCCCTTCGTCTGCTGACCTCGATGCTGGCGATGTCGCTTGCGATGGTTTCGGCGTGGGCGCAAGAGTCCGCGCCGGCCCCCACGCTCACCCTGGAACTCAATGGCGCGCAACCTTCCGACAAGGGTTGCCGCCTGAGGTTCGTGGTCAACAACAATCTCGGCGCCGACCTGTCCAAGGCTGCCTTCGAGATCGCCTTGTTCAACGAGGCAGGCGTCGTCGACCGGCTGACCGTGCTCGATTTCAAGGAATTGCCGGCCGGCAAGACCAAGGTGACGCGTTTCGATCTGGCCGGCACCGAGTGCTCGAAAGTCAGCCGCGTGCTGATCAACAGCGCGACCGAATGCACCGGTACCGGCGTCGAACCGAACGCCTGCATGCGCAAGCTGAAGACGGACACCAAGACCGGTATCGCCTTCGGCGTCTGAGGTGGGACTGCATCCCGCATTCCTGCAAAACAAAACGGTGTGGCCAGCTGCCGGCCACTGCCGACTGCCGCTGCGAGCGAACGATCTTGATTTGACAATTCTGCTCTTGTCGCTGCAGGTCTCGCGGCGAGACATGCAGGATATCAGCCCCCTTTCCGAAGCCGGCGCCGAGCTGGCGATAGAGCCAACCGAGCCGCTCGCGCTGCCGCGGCCGTCGGCCTGGAACCGCAAATGGACGGCGGCGATCGTCGTCTCCTGCGCGCTCCATGCCGCCGTGGCGGCGGCTTTTCTGATCTCGCCTTCGGGGATTTCGAGTTCCCAGAATGCCGAGCAGCCGGAAGGCAGTGATCAGTCGGGCACCAACGTGGTCGGCAGCGCGCTGGACAAGGACCCGACGGCAATAAACGTTGCACTGGTGCCCAGCCCGCAACCGGCCAAACCACAGCCGGCAACGCCGCCCAAGCCGTCGCAGCCAACGGAGGCCTCCCAACCTGCCGCGGAAGCGGCAAAGCCGCCGCTCAAGCCTTTGCCGGAACCTGTCAAACCGCAGGCGGTCACCCCGGACATACTGGTGGCCGGCGCCCCTCGCCCCGATGATCAGAGCGTGGCTCCCAAGACCGAAGCGCCGGCACAGCCGACCGTTCAGCCCAGGAGCACCGAGACGCCTGTCGCCGTTCCAGAACAGCCGCCGATCCCCAGCGCGAGGCCCAGTCCGGCAGCTGCCCAGTCAAAGACGGCGGATGAGAAGCGCGGCACGGCGGATGGCCAGGACCTGTCGGCGCAAGCGGCCAGCAAGGGCAAAAGGCAAAACGAGGCAGGCACTGCCGCGGAAGATAACTACCGCGGCGATGTCTTTAGAAAGCTCGGCAGCGTCAATCGCACTCTGCCGCCGTCCCTACAACTGGCGGCACGCAACAATGCGGTTGTTAAATTCGTCATAGGCAGGAAGGGCAACATAAATAAGTTGCGCATCCTGGAGACCTCAGGGTCGGCGGCTTTCGATCAGGCGGCGCTTGGCATTATCCGCAAAGCAGCCCCCTTCCCTTCGATTCCACCACAGGCAGCAAGCGCAAGTTTGGAGTTCGAGACCGAAATCGGCCCATTTTGAATGTGCGCAGAACAAAACGCTGCGGCCGCAAATCATCAACATCCCTGTGAGAGGAAACCACCATGTACATCGCCATGAACCGCTTCAAGGTGCAGACCGGCTCGGAGAACGATTTCGAAGCCGTGTGGAAGAACCGCGATTCCAGCCTTGCGGAGATGAAGGGGTTCCGCGAATTCCACCTGCTGCGAGGCCCGGTCAACGAGACCGAAGGCTACACGCTGTTTGCATCGCACACCGTGTGGGCGAGCCACGATGATTTCATCGCCTGGACCAAGTCCGAGAATTTCCGCGCTGCCCACAGGAATGTCGGCACGACGAAGGTCCACTATCTCGGCCACCCCCAGTTCGAGGGTTTTTCGGTCGTCGAAGGCGCGTAATGCATGTCGCTCAAAAGTGGTCCCGGTTTTGGGACAACGACATGCATAAACCGAAAGAGATAGAGCCATTCACCGTTTCCACGAAACGGTGAATGGCTCTATCGACCGGCCGGAGTCAGGCTCCGGCCAGCAAGGTCGCATTGCCGCCCGCGGCGGTGGTGTCGACGCAGACGGCCCGCTCATGTGCATAAGCCGCCGGGTTCAACACTTCGCTGACCAGCGGCACGATCGGGCCTGAGCGATCAGCGATAACCCTGCGCACGATGCGCGCGGCCTCTGGCGTGCCGGAAAAAGCAACGATATCGACGCGCAGCGAGCGTGCCTCGACCGGATCAGGCCGCCCGTCGATGACGGCCAGTGGGAGGCCCTTGCCGGTCAGAGCGGAAAGGGCCGCCGGTGCACCCGGTGCAACGGCCAGCACGGCGTTGCCGGCGGCGAGCGCCTGGATCGTCTGCGCCAGCAGCGTATCACCATCGGGACCAAGGCACAGCACCCGTCCACGTGGCGACAGCGAGAGCGTGTTGGCTTCGCCGGTCGGCCCGGGCAGGTCGACCTGGCCGAAATCGATGCCGGCGGCCGCACCAATGGCCGCAGCACCCTTGCCGCGCAGATGCTTCCTCAGAATGGCGATCCGGTCCGGACGCGTCGACCAGCCGCCAAGTGTGGGATCAGGCAGATTGTCGGCAAGCTCGGTCGCCGTGACCTTGTGGCCATCCTGCACATGGGTGCCGGCCTCCGGCCCCTTGCGGAAGCGGCGGAGATAGTGCGGACCGCCGGCCTTCGGCCCGGTGCCGGAAAGCCCCTCGCCGCCAAACGGCTGCGAACCGACGACGGCGCCGATCTGGTTGCGGTTGACATAGATGTTGCCGGCATGGATGCCATCGACGAAATGCTGCACGCGGCCCTCGATGCGGGTGTGCAGGCCGAAGGTCAGGCCATAACCCTTGCGGTTGATGGCGGCGATGACGGCGTCGATCTGGTCGGCGTCGAAACTGGCGACATGCAGCACCGGCCCGAACACCTCGCGCTCCATGTCCTCGATACCCTTGACCCGGAAGACATGCGGCGCGACGAAGCGACCTTCCCTGGGCGCCTCGAGCTTGGCGATCAGCCTGCCC
>NZ_RZPB01000162.1:0-9666 GCF_003998535.1 Mesorhizobium sp. M7A.F.Ca.AU.002.02.1.1
GTGTGCCGGTTCATCTTGGCATCGAAATAGGGATCGGAGAACACGAGGTTTTCGGTGATGTCGCAAAGCTCGGCATTGTCGGCGAACAGCGCCAGATCGGCCTTGCGGTCCTTGGCGGTCATATGCAGGTCGGAGCCGCGAAACAGCGTGCGGGCCATGAACAGGCCGATATCCCGGGCGATGTTCGGCAGTTGGCGGCCGTCGATCAGGGCACGGCGCAGGATGATATGCGGCGGCGCAAGATATTCCATGATGATCAGCGCCTGACCTTCATCGAAATAATGGATCGCCGGCACCGAGCCCGGCGCGCGCGCCTCTTGCCTGGTCAGCGCGTGATATTCGAAGAAGGAGCGCTTCAACGGCAGCGGCCAGCTGTCGCCGACCAGGCGGACATAGGGCAGGGCCTGCTTGACCACGGCCGCACCGCTGGCGCCCTCGACGATGAACACCAGGTTGAGATTGCCGTCGCCGACCTCGCGGACCTTCCAGGCGCCGGTGTCCTTGCCGATCTTCGCGCACAGCGCCTCGTTGCCGCCAAGGCGTGCAGCCAGGGTTTCGACCGATAGGGCTTCGAACGGCAATTCTTCAGTCATCGTTATCCTCCCGCATATGCGCTTCCAACATAACGGAGGCGTGGCGGCCGGGCCAAGCTAGGAAGCGATCTGGCAATTGTCAATCGTGTTGACAATTGCCGATACAGCCCATAGCGTCATGTCAGGGAGGAACGCATGGTCGGCAATGCCGTGTTCCGCGTAGAGGGACTGAGGAAATCCTTTGGCCATAACGAGGTGCTTGGCGGCGTCTCGCTGGAACTGCATGCCGGTGAAGTGACCGTGCTGATGGGCGCCAACGGCGCCGGCAAATCCACCCTCGTCAAGATCATCTCTGGTGTCTACGAACGCGGCGGCGGGACGATGGCGCTCGCCGACCAGGATTTCGCGCCGAAAACCCCGGCCGAGGCGATCCGCGCCGGCGTCGTCACCGTGCATCAGAACATCAACGACGGTGTCGTCGCCGATCTCGACGTCGCCACCAACCTGACGCTGGACCGGCTGAGCGGCAGCGGTGCGCCGACCCTGTTCAATCCAATGCGCGTGCGGCGAGAGGCCAAGACGGTTGCCGACCGCATGGGGCTGGCCATCGATTTGAAGGCGCGGGTGAGTGATCTTTCGCTGGCCGATCGTCAGATGGTGGCGATTGCCCGCGCGCTGGCGCACAAGCCGAAAGTGCTGATCCTCGACGAGCCGACCTCATCGCTCTCCAGCGCCGAGGCTGATCGGCTGTTTGCCCTGATCGACAGGCTGCGCGAGCAAGGCGTGGCCATCCTCTACATCTCGCACCGTATGTCGGACATAAGGCGGCTGGCCGACCGCATCGTATCCATGCGGGACGGGATCATCTCAGGCATTTTCGACAAGAAACCGCTCGACTATGAAGGCGCGGTCAACGCCATGCTCGGCCGCAAGATCCATCTCGACCGGATTGTTGTCAGGGATTCGGCCAATGCCGTCTTCAAGATAGACGGTCTGCGCATCGCACAAGGCGCACGGCCGATCTCGCTGACGCTCGGCGACGGTGAGGTCGTTGCCATCACCGGCCTCGTCGGCGTCGGCAAGACGGCGCTTGCCGAGACGCTGTTTGGCGTGCGCCAGCCGCTGGCCGGCACAATGACGCTGAACGGCAGGCCTTATGCGCCTGAAACAGCCGGCGAGGCGATCGCCGCCGGCGTGTTCCTCGTTGCCAAGGACCGCGGCGAGAACGGCATCGTCGGCGGCTTCAACATCCAGGAAAATATCAGCCTGCCGTTTCACAAGCGCATGTCACGTTTCGCTGTTCTCAAGCGCCGTCTGGAACGCGCCACGGCGCGCCGGCAGATCGAGGAGCTGGGCATCGTCTGCCGCTCCGAGAAGGACGAGATGTCGGAGCTCTCCGGCGGCAACCAGCAGAAGGTGATGGTCGCCCGCTGGATGGCCCAGCATGCGAGACTGTTCATTCTGGACGAGCCGTTTCAGGGCGTCGATATTTCCGCCCGGCGCGACATCGCCGCCAAGCTCAGGGCCAGTGCAAACGGACGCGCCACGCTGCTGTTCGTCACCGAACTCGACGAGGCGCTGGAGACCGCCGATCGCATCCTGGTCATGTCGGAACAGACCATCGTCGGCGAGCACCGCAATGCCGATGTCGATCTCGACCGCCTGTTGGCCGAGGTCGCCGGCGGGCCGCTGCACAGTGCCGCCTGAGCGCGGGCGTTAGGAATGGGAATGGAAAGAGCATGGGTTCGGATTGGCTAAAAACGGCAGCAGCGCGCGGGAGCGCCGAATGACATTGCGCGACCACGCCATCCGCTACGGATTCATCGTGCTCTTGTTCGGGCTCGTCGCCTATTTCTCGATCGCCGCCGACGGTTTCGTTTCGCCGCAAAGTGCGGTTTTCATCTTCCAGTCGGTCGCCATCACCGGCGTGCTGGCGCTCGGCGTCACCGCCACGCTGGTCGTCGGAGGTTTTGATCTGTCGATCGGCTCGGTCGCCACCTCAGCCATGATGGCGGCCGCCTATGTCATGGTGGTGCTGGAGCAGAACGCCCTTGTCGCGGTCGTCGTCTGCCTGCTCATCGGCGCCATCGTCGGCCTGATCAATGGCTGGCTGATCGTCTACATGCGTGTGCCCGATCTGCTGGCGACGCTCGGCATGATGTTCCTGCTCGTCGGCCTGCAGCGCATTCCAACCGAAGGCCGCTCGATCGCCACCGGCATGACCATGCCTGATGGTTCGGTCGCCAACGGCAAATTCTCCGACGCCTTCCTGGCGCTTGGCCGCCACCGCTTCGACTTCTTCATCCCGAACCTCATTCCAGTGTCGGTGGTGGTGCTGCTCGTGCTCGCCGTGCTGATCTGGTTCTTCCTCGAATACACCCGTTTCGGCCGCATGATGTATGCCGTCGGCAGCAATGAGCGCGCCGCCGAACTCGCCGGCGCGCCTGTCAAGGCATACAAGATCTGGGCTTACGTCATTTCAGGTGTTTTTGCCTCGATCGGGGGCATTTTGCTCGCTGCCCGGCTTGGACGCGGCGACATCGCCTCGGGTAATAATCTGCTGCTCGATGCGGTTGCCGCAGCGCTGATCGGCTACGCGGTGCTGGGTGCCGCCAAGCCGAACGCCTTCGGCACCGCCATCGGCGCGCTGTTCGTCGGCATCTTGCTTCAGGGCCTGACGATGATGAACGCGCCTTACTACACGCAGGATTTCATCAAGGGCGTGGTTCTGGTCGTCGCCCTTGTCTTCACCTTTGCGCTTTCGGGCAGGGGCAGGAGATAGCTTTCGACCGGAACAGGATTTTCGAGTTCAACAAGAGTGGAGGAAAACAAAGTGAGCATTACAAGAAGACTTCTGGGGAAGGTGGCGCTCGGATTGGCCGGCGCAACTATGCTGATGCAGGTCCCGGCTTTTGCCGCGGACAAGCCGGCGCCCTTCGACAAGCCCGGCGTCAAGATCGCGCTGGTGCGCTATCTCTCGACCGGCGACTTCTTCCAGGCCTATCTCTCGGGCGTCGAGGCGCAGTCGAAGGCGCTCGGCATCGACCTGCGCGTCCTCGACAGCCGCCAGGATGCGGCTCTTCAGTCCGACATGGTCGACCAGGCCATCGCGCTCGGCGTGCAGGGCATCATCATCCAGCACGGCCTGACGGAATCGATGAAGGACGCCGCGCAGCGTGCGGTCGACGCCGGCATCAAGGTTGTGGCCTTCGACGTCAATGTCGAAAACCCCAAGATCCCGCAGATCGAACAGTCCGATCGCGACCTGGCACGCCTCGCGCTCGAGCAGGCGGTCAAGGACAATGGCGAGAGCTGGAATGCCGGCTATGTCTATGTCGCCGGCATCGCGCCGCTCGACCGCCGCAACGAGACCTGGGTTGACGTCAAGAAGAAATATGCCGGCATCAAGGAAGTCGCGATGTTCGGCACGCTCGACAATCCGATCGCCAACTCCGTCGCCAACCAGGCGCGTTCGGTGCTGACGGCGCATCCCGACATCAAGGTGATGTTCGCTCCCTATGACGAATTCGCCAAGGGCGTGAAGATCGCTGTCGACGAAGCGGGCTTGAACAAGGGCATCAAGATCTATTCGGCCGACATTTCGACCTCGGACATCGCTGCGATGCGCGAGCCCGACAGCGCCTGGGCCGCGACCGCCGCGACCAACCCGGCCGTCGTCGGCCAGGTCTCGGTGCGTGCGCTGGCACAGCTGCTGGCCGGTGAAGACCCCGGCCACAACGTCGTCGTGCCGCCGACACTGATCACCCAGAAGGACCTCATCGACAAGGACATCAAGAACATGGAGGACCTGTCGGCCAAGCTGCCGCAGTTCGCCCACGCCGATGTCGCGATGCCGGCCTGGATGCCGAACCCGAACGCCAAGTAACTTTCGCTATCGAAGGCCGCCTGCAGCCGCTTGCTGCAGGCGGCCTTTTTGCTGAATATCTGCAGCCGGCGCCAGGCTCCGGCCCAAGGTTCGGTGCGTATATGGAAGCTCAGGCGGCAATCGAGGAAAACCTGTCCGGCGCCGTCGCCGGAACCTTGTTTCGATGCCCGCAGGCCACCACGGGTGTCGTGGTGTTGGGTGGGTCGAGTGGCCGCGTCGATGTCGGGCGCGCACGGCTCTTTGCAAACGAGGGCTCGTCGGCTTTGGCCCTGCAATGGTTCGGCGGTGAGGGCCAGCCTCCCGGAATATGCGAAATTCCCCTCGAAACCTTCTTCGCGGCAACCGATTGTCTCCTTGAAACAGGATGCCACCGCATCGTCTATGTCGGCACATCCAAGGGTGCCGAGGCCTCACTGCTTGCGGCGGTCCATGACCCGCGCATCGACGCTGTGGTCGCCATCAGCCCGTCATCGGTGATTTGGGGAAATATTGGTGCTGGCCCGGATGGCGTCAGCTGGCCTGAACGATCCTCATGGTCGCTCGACGGAATCCCCCTGCCGTTTGTGCCGACGGATCCAAACTGGACACCAGAATACGTGGATGGCTTGGTATCCTACAGGGGACTCTTCGAACATTGCTTGAAAACCTTCAGGCAGGAAGCGGCTGCGGCGACCATCCCCGTTGAGACCGCATCGGCCGAGATCCTGCTGGTCGCAGGCGGCGACGATGCGCTGTGGCCCTCGCTATGGTTCGCGACAGAAATTGTTCGGCGGCGCAGCGAAGCAGGCAAGATCACACATCTCGTGTCATCGCCGGATGCGGGGCATCGCATTCTCTTGCCTGGCGAGAACACACCACGCTCGACATTGCATGCACATGGCGGCAATGACGAGGCCGAATCACGGTTGGGCAGAATGGCGTGGGAAGGCATCCGAGAACTGCTGTAGCTGCAGATCCCGAATACCTTCGCCTGTTTTGCGTCAGTCTCGGCCGGTTTCCCTACCGCATCGCTGCCGCGATATTGCCGCCGTCGACGGTCGTCACGTCGGCGGTGGTGCGGTCGGCCAGCGCATGATGCAGGAAGGCCTGCGCCACGTCCTGCGCCGTCACTTCCTGGCCGAGCAGATTGCCGGACATGTAGTCCTTCTCCGACACGCCGCGCGCGCCTGAGCGGCTGGCAATCATGGCGTCGGTCAAAAGGCCCGAGCGGATGCGGTCGGCGTTGACGGCGTTCGAGCGGATGCCATGCGCGCCATAGTCGAGCGCGTACTGCCTGGACAGGAACAGCGTCGCCGCCTTCGGCACGCCATAGGCGCCGAACTTCGGGCCGGGGTTGACGGCCTGCTTGGAGGTGTTGAACAGAAGCACGCCGCCTGTGCCCTGTTCGAGCATGATGCGCACGGCGTTCTGCGCCACCGATTGGTGGGCGAAGAAATTGAGCTCGAAACTCTTGCGCAGGAGCGCGTCGTCAAGCTCGCCGATGCGGCCTTCCCAGGCGGCGCCGGCATTGGAAACCAGGATGTCGACACCGCCGAACACGGCGACCGCTTTGTCGAAGGCGGCACGCACCTGTGCCGGGTCGGTGATGTCTGCGGCGACGCCGATCGAATTGTTGCCGGCTTTCTTCGCTGCATCGGCGGCTTTTTCGGCGTCGAGATCGACGACGACGGCATGGGCGCCATTGTCGGCGAACAGCTTTGCCGTCGCTGCACCGATCGCGCCGGCACCGCCGGTGATCAGCACCACCTGGCCGGTCAGCGGCTTCGGCTTGTTGGAGGCGAGCTTGGCCTGTTCCAGCGACCAGTATTCGAGCGGGAACAGGTCGGCCTTGGAAAGCGGATGGAACCGGCCGACGGCCTCGGCGCCACGCACTGCCTCGATCCACATCTCACCGACATCCGACGCGATCTTCGCGTCCTTCAGGGTGCGGCCGTGGCCGAACATGCCGAGGCCGGGCACCAGCGTCAGCCGCGGCATCTGGTCGAGCATGGTGCGCTTGACGTCGTCGAGCGCATCATTGGTTTCGAAATAGGCGCGATAATCCTTGGCGAACGCGTCGACATGGCTCTTGATCACCGCCTTGTAGTCGCCGGCCTTGTCCGCGTCGGGCGCCGGCAGCGCCATCGGCCCGGTCTTGATGCGGATCGACAGATCGGGCGTCGAGACGCCGCGCCCGGCATAATCGGCGATCTCGGCTGAATTGATGAAATCGACAATTGCCGGCGAAGTGCGGAAATCGCTGACCATTCGGTCGAAGCGGCCTTCGCCGCGCGCTACCGCCACCGCGCCGCGCAGCATCGGCGCGATCGACGCCGGCGTCGCGAGCTTTGCTGGCAAGGCTGCCTTTGCCGCCTTCGGCTTGCCACTTGCGGCAATGAAGTCCTCGGCGACGTTCACATAATGGATCATCCGGTCGTAGGCCTGCTTCGCATCGTCGCCGAAGGTGAAGATGCCATGCTTGTCGAGGATCAGGCCCTCGACATCAGGATCGGCGTCGAAGATGTCGGCAGCCGCCTTGGCGAGGTCGAAGCCGGGCATGATGTAGGGCACATAGCCCATCTTGGCGCCGAAAACCGTGGTCACCAGCGGCTTGGAGTCCTCCTGGTCGACGATGGCGAGAATGGCGGTCGAGTGCGTGTGGTCGACGAATTTGTGCGGCAGGAAGGCATGCAGCAGCGTCTCGACCGACGGGTTGGGCGAGGACGGATCGATGAGGTTGACGCGTTGCAGGGCAACCATGTCCTCGTCGGCCAGCCTGTTCAGCGCGCGCGCCTTGAGCAGCGGCTTGAGCTTGACCGCCGGCAGGCCCTGCGGCTCGATGACGCCCATGTCCCAGCCGCTGCCCTTGACGCACAGCACGTCCCACTGGTCGCCGACGAGGTCGGTTGCCGTCGTCTTGCAAGAGGTGTTGCCGCCGCCATGCAGGACCAGCCGTGGTTCGCCGCCGAGCAGCCGGGTCGTGTAGACGCGCAGCGCCAGGTCGCGGCCGACACCCTTTTTCGCGTAGTCTGCGACGAGTTTTTCGGCTGCTTCGTCATTCCACAAATTCTTCATGTTCGCTTCGTCCGGTTGTTTGTCTTTGATGGTGAAACAGCAATGCCGCGACGCTTTGATGACAATGCGCCGGCGACGGAGAGGGGATTTCCTAGGAGGCCTTTTCTGTCGTGGCAGCCGCATGATCCAGGAGCCGCTGCGCCATGTGTGCGCCGACCACCAGATGCGTGCAAAGGCCGCCGGCGATCGCCGCGAGCAGCGGTTCGAACTTGCTGTCCTCCTGCACCACCACCAACCGCCTGGCGATGGCGCGCAGCGAGGCAAGCTCGGCGGAGATCACCCGCCTGTTATAACTGCAGTCGAGCACCTTGCCCTCGGCGTCTATGATCTGCCCGGCAATCACGCCGGCAGCGCCTTGGCTGCGCAGATCCGCCATTTCGCTTGGCGTCAGCGCGCCGCATTTGACCAGATGGCTGTCGGCGTCGACCGCGCCGACCGAGTATAACGCCAGGTCGCATTCGCCGACACCCGACAATTGTTCCCGGATCACCGGCTCGGCACGCAGCGCACGCGCAAGTTCTTCCGTAGACAGCACCAGCGGCGCGTAGAAATTGAGCCCTTTGGCGTTGAGCCGCCGCGCGATTTCCATAGTGCATTGGTCGGGGCGATAGGAATAGGGCGCGCCGAGATTGCCGCAGAGCTGCACCACCGTGACATCCTGCAGGTCGGCATAGGACATGACGTCGGCAATCATATAGACGGTGCGGCCCCAGGCGACGCCGATGCGGTCGCCCTTCTTGACCAGTTCGAGAAAGACGCTCGCCGCCAGCACGGCGATTTCCGTCGACGGGTCGGCAATATGATCATTCTCCGGCGCGATCCAGACGGCGTCGAGGCTCAGCGCATCCTCGAGCTTGCGCGCCAGCACGTCGTCGGTGAAAAGCTGGGTCGAAGTCGAGATGTTGACGATGCCGGTCTCGCGCGCCTTGCGCAGGTACATGGCGACCGAGGCACGGGAAATGTTAAGCTGGCTCGCCACCTGGTCCTGCCGCAGGCCATGGGCATAGTAGAGCCAGGCGGCCTTGTGGATGAGTTGTTCTGCCGGTCGGATCGCCATGCCGTCTCCTCAGCTGACATTATTCACGGCTCTCGACAAAAGTCAAACTGGGCAGAGGTATGCGATGCTCCCGCTTGCGCCGAATCTGGTTCATCATTGTGCCGAATGCGCTCTGTCGTGGCATCGTTTGTGGTGACGCGGCCCGAGCCTGTGATTAGAACGTCTGAAAGAAAATCGCGGGGAGCATGGGATGGGCAATCCTTACGAACAGGATCTCGACAAGAACGCGGCCAACCATCAGCCGCTGACGCCGCTCACCTATCTGGAGCGCGCGGCCAAGACCTATCCCGACCATATCGCCATCATCCATGGCCGCCAGCGCATCGACTATCGCACTTTCTGGCAGCGGTCGCTGAAGCTTGCCTCGGCCCTTCAGAAGCGCGGCATCGGCAAGGGCGACACCGTCACCGTCATGCTGTCAAACACGCCGCCGATGCTGGAGGCGCATTTCGGCGTGCCGATGACCAAGGCGGTGCTGCATTCGCTCAACACCCGCCTCGATGCGGCGGTCATCGCTTTCCAACTCGATCATGCCGAGACCAAGCTGCTGATCGTCGACCGCGAATTCTCCGGCGTCGTCAAGCAGGCCCTGGAACTGGCCAGGGTCAAGCCGCTGGTCATCGACTATGACGATCCCGAATACGCCGCCGACGCGCCGTACCCAAAGGGCGAGCGGGTAGGCTCACTGGACTATGAGGCATTTGTCGCAGGCGGCGACGCGGACTTCGCCTGGTCGATGCCCGACGACGAGTGGGATGCGATTTCGCTCAACTACACGTCCGGAACGACGGGCAATCCGAAGGGCGTCGTCTACCACCATCGCGGTGCGGCCCTGATGGCCTACACCAACACCATCCATGCCGGCATGGCCAAGCACGCGGTCTATTTGTGGACGCTGCCGATGTTCCACTGCAATGGCTGGTGCTTTCCCTGGACGCTCGCCGTCCAGGCCGGCACCCATGTCTGTCTGCGCTGGGTGCGGCCGAAGCCGATCTACGATGCGATCGCCGATCAGGGCGTCACCCATCTGTGCGGCGCGCCGGTCGTCATGTCGGTGCTGATCAATGCCAGGGACGAGGACAAGCGCGCATTTCCGCAGACGGTCACTTTCAACACGGCTGCAGCACCCCCGCCGG
>NZ_RZPB01000163.1:0-9612 GCF_003998535.1 Mesorhizobium sp. M7A.F.Ca.AU.002.02.1.1
GTGTAGATCGAGGCTTCGTCGATGGCCACTGCGGCCAGCGCCAGCGCCACCGGCGCGCTCAATGCCGCCATGACGGTGAAGTTCGCTTTCCTGTCACTCAGCATCAACCGGGCAAGCCGACCGATCCCATTGCACGCATGCAGCAGCATTCAAATGCCCCCGACCCTGATCGTTGACTGGCGCCTGATCGTGGTCCCGGGCATGGCTATGCCCGGGAAAAGGTTCCAGATCGGCAGGTTGCGGGCGTCGTATTGGATGGACACCACGAACTGGCTTCCATCGGCCGTGCTGTCGTTGGCCTGGTAGGTCAACTTGCTGACATCCACGAAGGGATATCCGCCGGCATTGTTGGTGACGAAGCTGGTTACGAGCGTTTGACGTTCGGTCTGGTTCAACCCGGCAATTGCCGTGCGGGCGGCATCCGCTGCGATCTGCTGGATCGAGTTGGCGGCGCCGAAGTATATACCGTATGCAACCATTCCGAGTAGAAGAAGAATGAAAATCGGTGAAAGCAAGGCAAATTCAACCGCAGAGGTACCGCGCTCTTCTTGAAAGTTCCGCATTAGTTGACGGATTTTGGGCAATTTACTTGCTCCGTTACTCATAGCCGCCGCGCGTCTGAAGCTCGAACCGTATAGAAGGTACTCGTAATGTAACCTCAGGTTGCTTAAGAACGCATTAAGACATTCCGGCAAACTGGCATGGCTCCCGATTCGCGGTGAAAAATAGCGTCGAGGTGAAGAAACCAAGTCAAGCTTTTGGTTTCGGCTGGTGTTTCAGCGGCCACACCATAGCTTTCGTCCGCCTTACTTTGGGTGACCCAGAGAGTCTGTTGAAATAAAAATTCTCCGCGTTAGTGTCTGGGCACGAGCCGCAGGACGGGAACCAGCGGCGCGCTCAAAGGGGTCAGATATCGGCTCCAGGGCGTCAACACTTAATAGGCGCGCCAACGGCGGCGCCGACAGGGAGAACTTCATGCTGAAAAACATGCTGAAGGCGACTGTGTTCGCCACGACGATGACGCTGGCCGCCGGGACGTTCTACACGCAGGCCTTTGCCGAGACCGTCTATAACAGGGGCACCGCCGCTGAATCGGAGTCGGTCGATCCGCACAAGACCTCGACGGTTTACGAAGCCAATGTCCTGCGCGACCTGTTCCAGGGCTTGGTCATGCAGGACCAGAAGGCCAATCTCATTCCTGGTGCCGCCGAGAGCTGGACGGTTTCGGACGACGGAACCGTCTATACGTTCAAGCTGCGCAAGGACGGCATGTGGTCGGATGGCAGCCCGGTTACGGCTGACGATTTCGTCTATGCCTTCCACCGGCTGGAGGATCCGGCGACCGGCGCCGAATACGCCTCGATGCTGTATCCGGTAAAGGGTGCGGAGGACGTCAACACCAAGAAGGGCAAGCCTGAGGACATGGGCGTCAAGGCGATTGACGCAAATACGCTGGAGGTCACGCTGAAGGCGCCGACGCCCTACTTCCTGGAGATGCTGACCCACCAGGCGACCTATCCGGTGAGCAAGGCCTCCATCGAAAAGCTCGGCGCCGATTGGATCAAGCCCGGCAATCTCGTTTCGAACGGCGCCTATACGCTGGCCGAATGGGTTCCCAACGATCATATGAAGCTGGTCAAGAACCCGAAATTCTGGGATGCGGCGACCGTCAAGTTCGACGTCGTCAACTACATCCCGACCGAGGACCGCTCTTCGGCGATGAAGCGCTTCGAGGCAGGCGAACTGGACAGCTACGACGACCTTCCGACTGAACAGCTCGCCGATCTCAAGACCAAGTTTGGCGACCAGATCCACGTTGGACCGTATCTCGGCACCTATTATTATGCGATCAAGACCGACAAGGCGCCGTGGGATAATGTAGAGCTGCGCAATGCCATCTCGATGGCGATCGACCGCGACTTCCTCGCCGAAAAAGTCTGGCAGAACTCGATGCTGCCCGGCTATTCAATGGTGCCTCCCGGCATCGAAGGCTACACGCCGGCAATGGCCAAATATGCGGACATGCCGCAGATCGACCGCGAGGATGCGGCCAAGAAGATCCTCGAGAAACTCGGCTATACGCCCGAAAAGCCGCTGAAGATGGAAATCCGCTATAACACGTCGGAAAACCACAAGAACACTGCGGTGGCGATCCAGGAACAGCTGAAGCCGCTTGGCGTCGACGTCACGCTGCTCAACACCGACACCAAGACCCACTACTCCTTCCTCGAGCAGAAGGGCAACTATGATCTGGCACGTGCCGCCTGGATCGCCGATTACAAGGATCCGGAAACCTTCCTCGGCATCTCGCGCAAGGCCAGCGGCAACAATTATTCGGACTACAACAGCCCGGCCTATGAAGCGGCCATGGACAAGGCGGCCGCCGCCGGGGGCAACCCCGAACAGCGCATGAAGGAACTGGCCGACGCCGAACGCATCCTGGTCGACGACGTCGGCCAGATACCGCTCCTCTATTACAGCTACCACGATATCGTCTCCTCGAAGCTGCATGGCTTCGTCGACAACGTGATGGACGTGCATCCGTCGCGCTTCGTCAGCAAGGACTAACCCTGGCCAAGCCACCGCGCCTTCCAGGCGCGGTGGCGATGGTTTGCCATCGCATCGGCCCGGGTACCGGAATTCGATTTCGGCAAATGTCGGTGCGAAGATTTGAAAGCTGGAGCGCGGCCGTCCAACTGGACGCGCGCGGCTCTGGATCAAGCGGGGCACCGATGCTGCGATACGTATTACGGCGGCTTCTGACCGCCATTCCAACGCTGTTCGTCATCGTGACAATGGCGTTTTTCCTGATGCGCGTCGCGCCGGGCGGTCCATTCAACCAGGAGCGGGGGCTCAGTCCCGAGATCAGGGCCAATCTCGAAGCCCAGTTTGGCCTCAACGACCCGCTCTGGCTGCAATTCGTCCACTATCTCGGCAATCTGTTGCGCGGCAATTTCGGCCCGAGCTACAACATGCCGGATTTCACCGTCACCGAACTGTTCGCCAAGGGGCTGCCGATTTCGGTCCAGCTCGGCGCCTCGGCGCTTGTCCTGGCGCTGCTGCTCGGTTCCGTGCTCGGCACCATTGCGGCGCTCAATCAGAACAAGCTTGGCGACTATACGGTGATCGCGCTGGCGACGGCCGGCAGCACCATCCCAACCTTCGTCATCGCGCCGGTGATCCAACTCCTGTTCGGGCTGACCTGGAGGCTGCTGCCGATCGGTGGGTGGGGCGATGGCGCTTTCATCAACAAGGTCGGTCCGGTGCTGACGCTCGCCCTGCCGCAGATCGCCATCGTCGCCCGGCTGATGCGTGGCTCGATGATCGAATCCTTGCGGTCCCACCACATCCGCACGGCGCGCGCGCTGGGCCTGTCCGACTGGTCGGTGGTGGTCAAGCATGCTTTGCGCGGCGCCATCCTGCCGATCGTCTCCTTCACCGGTCCGGCGGCGGCGGCACTGCTGACCGGCTCGGTCATCGTCGAGACGATCTTCTCCATCCCAGGCGTCGGCCGCTATTTCGTCGATGCCGCGCTCAATCGTGACTACACGCTGGTGATGGGAACGGTGGTGGTGATCGCCATCTTTACCATTGTCTTCAACCTGATCGTCGACGTCATGTACGCGGTCGTCGATCCGAGGGTGCGCTATGACTGACATCGCGGCCACAGTCGCCCCCACCGTCATCGGCCGTTCGCTCTGGGGGGATGCCTGGGCGCGGCTCAAGGCCAATCGCGCCGCCATGTTCAGCCTGTATTACCTTGCCCTGATCGGTGTCGTCAGCGTGTTCGGGCCGTGGTTCGTGCCGCATCAATACACCACCATCTATGCCGACTATGTGCGCATGCCGCCAAGCCTGTCAGCCTATCCGAAGGCCGACATGATCGAGACGGCGCTCACCGAAGCGATCAAGCGCATGCGGGTCGACATCAAGGAATGGCGGCAGGAAGGCAACCAGGTCTTCGTCACCGTCAAGTCGACCAGGCCGATCGACGATCGCAACATCCGCTATCTTGACCGATCCGATGCCTTTGACGACACCAAGATCGAGAGCAAGTCGCCGGACGGTCTCGAAGTGACGATGAGCGCCTCGATCAAGCAGCAATATTTCCTGTTCGGCACCGACAACACCGGACGGGACCTGTTGTCGCGCACGCTGATGGCCGGGCGTATATCGCTGGCCATCGGCCTGCTCGCGGGCGTCGTGGCGGTGGTCATCGGCGTGGTCTACGGGGCCGCTGCCGGTTTTGCCGGAGGCAAGGTCGACGAGGTGATGATGCGCATCGTCGACGTGCTCTATTCCTTGCCCTTCATCTTCTTCGTCATCATGCTGGTGGTGTTCTTCGGCCGCAACTTCGTGCTGATGTTCCTGGCCGTCGGCGCCGTGCTGTGGCTCGACATGGCGCGCATCGTGCGCGGCCAGGCACTGTCGATCCGCCGCCAGGAATATGTCCAGGCGGCGGAAGCCATGGGCGTCGGCCAGCGCGGCATCCTGCTGCGCCACGTCATCCCCAACCTGCTCGGCCCGGTGGTCATCTACATGACGCTGCTGGTGCCGCAGGTGATCATCCTGGAAAGCTTCCTATCGTTTCTCGGCCTCGGCGTGCAGGAGCCGATGACCAGCTGGGGCGTTCTGATCTCGGTCGGCGCCAAGAACATCGGCACCGCCAACTGGCTGCTCCTGTTCCCCGCCTTCTTCCTCGTCTCGACGCTGTTTGCGCTGAACTTCGTCGGCGACGGCCTGCGCGACGCACTCGACCCGAGGGATCGCTAAGATGGGGATCGCTAAGATGCGGGTCGATAAAGAGGGGGACCGCTGAGATGGCTGCTTCCGAAACGATCCTCAGCGTCAAGGATTTGCGTGTCCGCTTCCGCACGCTCGACGGCGCCGTCGAGGCGGTCAAGGGCATAAACATCCATGTCAAATCGGGCGAGACCGTTGCCGTGGTCGGCGAATCCGGCTCCGGCAAAAGCCAGACGATGATGGCGGCGATGAGCCTGCTGGCGTCGAATGGCGAAGCGACAGGCAGCGTCGACTATCGTGGCCGCAATCTTCTAACACTCAGCAAATCCGAGCTCAACAAGGTCCGTGGCCGCAAGATCAGCATGATCTTCCAGGAGCCGATGACTTCGCTCGATCCGCTCTATTCAATCGGCAACCAGTTGATCGAACCGATCCGCCGGCATCGGGGCCTGAATGTCGCCGAGGCGCGTGAAGAAGCGCTCAAACTGCTGCGGCTGGTGCATATTCCCGATCCCGAGCGGCGGATGAAATCCTATCCGCACGAAATGTCGGGTGGCCAGCGCCAGCGTGTGATGATCGCGATGGCTCTCGCCAACGACCCTGACATATTGATCGCCGACGAGCCGACGACGGCGCTCGATGTGACCATACAGGCGCAGATCCTGATGCTTCTGGCCGAATTGCAGCGCAAGCTCGGCATGGCGATCGTCTTCATCACCCACGATCTTGGCATCGTCCGCCGCTTTGCCGATCGGGTCTATGTCATGCGCCAGGGCGAGGTTGTCGAGGAGGGGGAGGCGGAGGCCATCTTCGTCAACCCACAGCATGCCTACACGAAAATGCTGCTGGCGGCCGAGCCGACCGGCAGCAAGGCGCCGCCGCCCGCCAACGCCCCAGTGCTGCTCGAAGGCAGGAATGTCGAAGTGACGTTCAGGATCGGCGGCGGGTTTCTTGCTGGCGAACCGCTGATGCTGCGTGCAGTCGATCACATCTCGATCCGGCTGCAGCGCAACCAGACCATCGGCATCGTTGGTGAATCCGGCTCGGGCAAATCGACTCTTGGCCGCGCCTTGCTGCGGCTGTTGCCGAGTGACGGGCTCATCCGTTTCGGCGATCGCGACATTTCCCAAGCCGACAGGCAGGCGATGCGGCCGCTGCGGCGCCAGATGCAGCTCGTCTTCCAGGACCCGTTCGGCTCGTTGTCGCCGCGCATGACTGTCGGCCAGGTCATCACCGAAGGACTTCTGGTGCATGAGCCTGACCTTTCGGGCAAGCAGCGTGATCAACGCGCGGTCGAGGCCTTGCGCGAGGTCGGCCTCGACCCCAACGCCCGCAACCGCTACCCGCACGAATTCTCCGGCGGTCAGCGGCAGCGCATCGCCATTGCCCGCGCCATGATCCTGAAGCCCAGGCTGGTGGTATTGGATGAGCCGACTTCGGCGCTCGATCGCTCTGTGCAGAAACAGATCGTCGAACTGCTGCGCAAGCTGCAGGCGGACCACGAATTGTCCTATCTCTTCATCAGCCACGATCTGTCGGTCGTGCGCGCCATGGCCGACTACATCATCGTCATGAAACAGGGCAAGATCGTCGAGGAAGGGCCGACCGAGGCGATCTTCAGCAATCCGCAGCACGCCTACACACAGACGCTGATGGCCGCCGCGATCGACGTGACGCGATTTCGCCTGAGCGCCTGAACCGGGCTCTGCACCGAGGCGTTGGCTGTCCGCTCAATTCGCGGACCTCTGGCACTTGCGCGCTCGCACGGCGGCAATGGCATCCTGTTGCTGCTTAAGCCGGTCGATCCTGGCTGTTTCACGGTTGGCTACCGCGGTCTTCACGCGTGAGCCGCCGAGCAGCCAGCGTGGAACATTGGTGTTGGCGACCTTGCCGCGCGTGATTGCCGTTTGCGAGATGTCACGGGCGACGTCTCCCATCGCACTGTTGAGGTCGGTGCACGTCATTGAATCGTATTTCGCCGGATCGACGGTTCTGCCGAGCGATGAACAGCCAGCGACGAGAACCAGCGTCATCACAAGAATCAAGGGCGGGGCTGTGGTTGAATTCAAATTCATGTCGCACTCGGCCCGCCGTTTCACTCATTCCATCAGGTCCATCGACCCTAGAGCCGACGGGCCTTTTCGTCAAAATATGCGGCCGCGAAGCAACCTGCCACAGGGTTCGGCCATGCGGGCCGACGGCAGGAACATCCCCAGTCTGAATTGCTATCTGCCGGGTGTGGAGTTCAATCGCTGGCAAACGGAGAGTGCCGGTTCCGGCGACGTCGAGGCGGCTTTCCTAAGCTGCTTCGGCCACCAACGTCGACGGGGGACCGCCGAGCACTGTCTGAGCGATCTCGGCGTCATTTTCATCGACATGCGCCGTCACCAGGACGACGCCCTCGGCCACGTCCTGATCATCCGCCTTCATGGCGTGCAGGGCGAATGTTCCAAACAGACCGCCGGCAACGCCGCCACAGACCGCGCCAGCCACCGCTGTTGGCAATACGCTCGCAGCAACAGGATTGATGCCAACTGCCGCAACGACGCTCAGACATGCCAACCCGCCGGCAGCAGCGCCCAGTACCGATCCCAAAGCGGAAACCCAAACAGATCCTGTCTCGTCATTGTAAGGCCCGATGATCGCGATCTGTACGCGAGGAATTCCGGCCGCCACCAAGTCGCTAGCGACCCGCGTCGCATCGGCGTGGGAATCAAAAAGTCTGCTAATCGTCGGCATGGTCGCTTAACGCTTCGGGCTGTTCAGCAGCGTGTCGGTGAGGAATGACGCGGCAATCAGGTCGTCAACCTCGATTCGGCCCTCGCCGCCCTCCATGATGGCCGCGACCTTCTGGAAGGTCTTCATCTCGTCTTCGGTAATCTGGGCTTGCTGCATCCTGGCCTTGATCTCTGTTACTCGCGTGCTCAGGGCATCGGATCGTTTGGTCTCACGGTTCGACATGCTGCTGCTCTTGGTTTCATCGATCATTTTTGCCCGCCACCCCGAATTTGGGGCAAGCGCATGCGTTTCCAACCTGGACTTCGGTCGGGCAGGGGTCAGACCTAAGTCTGGCTAGGGGCAATTGTCTTGCCGACGGTGCTGCCAAAAGCATGATCAAAGGGCCTCTCGTGGCCCGATTCCTTCAAGAATCGGGCCGGAGATCTGTGGTCAGTACCCGTCGTTCTCGATCACCACGGGATGGTGCCGATGGTGGTGGCGATGGGTGGAAACGGAACCTGTCACGACAACGGTATCGCGGTGATGATGCCGGCGCCCATGGTCGTAGAACGCCACAGTACCATGGCGGCGGTGGTGCAAGCGCTGACCGTCTTCGTTGATGATCTTGACGCTGCCGTGATGTCGATGATGGGTTCTAACAACCACATCGGCTTCGGCTGCCGAAGCCACGACGGGCAGTCCAATGGAAATCGCCAACGCGCACATGATCATTGTTTTCATTGCAATTTCTCCATTTTCTTAATTAGCCCTTCATTGGATTAACTGCCCCTGATCACTTTGGTTCCGGTGGTCCGGCATCGGCCCGAACGTTCACTGGTCATCGCCGGATCTCGTCAACGACGGAACATTAGACGTGCCTGATGGTTTTATTTCTCGCAGCCGGGATCACGATTTGGTGTCTGCTGCGGATCAGTCGGCAAAGACTGGTCGGCCCGCGTTCTCCGCCAGAGGCGCGGGCTTCCCCCAGGCAACAGGAGAGAGATCATGAACAATATCATTTGGCTCGTTGGAGCTGTGGTCATCGTGATAGCGATCTTGAGCTTTTTTGGCCTCCGCTAGCCGGACGCGCGTGCCAGTTGAGATGTTTTCCGGAATCTGTCCGCGAGCGCACGTATGAAGGCATAAAGCGGCCGGTTGACCGTCTGGTTGCTGTCCAGTGCAACAGGCATCGCTGTCGGCCGGCGGGGAGACGCGAGTAATCTCGCTTGAGGGGCAGGTGGAGCGCCGAAGTCGGGATGCGCTAACTCTTTGTTTTTTCTGGTCGGAGTGGCAGGATTTGAACCTGCGACCCCCTCGTCCCGAACGAGGTGCGCTACCAGGCTGCGCTACACTCCGTGACCAGACCGCGGGCTTATAGCCGCCACACTTCGTTCCTGCAAGCGGCATGGCAGCACTTCTGTCGCATTTCATCGGCTTTCGTCGAGCATAGCCCGAAAGGCTCGGATTCCCTCCTGGGATAAACGTGGCTTAAAGCCTTCTGTGCTAAGCCGCAGTCCTCGACAACTCGTAATTTCCGCCACTCGGAGTTTTCCAGTCTTGTCCTTCAGCATCGTTGGCGACGCCCGGCCCAACAGTTTCGAGTTCGAAACCGAAGCGCTGATCAAGCCATCCGGCTTTCGAGAATATGATGCGCGCTGGTGGTTTGGCCATCCCGGCTCCGCGCAACTGCCGGAGCTCAATCTGAATGGCGTCCAGGCGCTCGGAATGGGGCTTGGCACGCTGATCCGCCGTGTCGGTGCCGGTCCCGATATCGTCACCGGGCATGATTTCCGCTCCTATTCGCTTGGCATCAAGCTGGCGCTGGTGTCCGGTTTGATGGCTGCAGGCGCTCGGGTGAGGGACATCGGACTGGCGTTGTCGCCGATGGCCTATTTCGCCCAGTTCGCACTGGACGTGCCTTCGGTCGCTATGGTCACCGCCTCGCATAACGAGAATGGCTGGACCGGGGTCAAGATGGGCGCGGCGCGGCCGCTGACTTTCGGGCCGGAAGAGATGAGCGCGCTGAAGCAGATTGTACTGGCCGGCGACTTCGACCTTGTCGGCGGCGGGTCTTATGATTTCGTTCCCAATTTTCGCGAAACGTATCTCGACGATCTGACCCGGGGCAAGCGCATCTCGAAAAAGCTCAAG
>NZ_RZPB01000164.1:0-9559 GCF_003998535.1 Mesorhizobium sp. M7A.F.Ca.AU.002.02.1.1
GGCCGACAGCGTCGTAGAAAATTTCCGCTCAGTTACCGCCGATAGGCTCGGCGTCGGTTTCAAGGAGCTCAGCGCGTCAAATCCGCGGCTGATCTACTGTTCGATCTCCGGCTACGGCCAGACCGGGCCCGATGCCGGACGGCCCGGCTATGATTTCGTCATGCAGGCCGAAAGCGGCCTCATGGCCATCACCGGCGAGAGCAATGGCGAACCGATGCGTGTCGGCGTCGCCATCACCGATATCGTCTGCGGCATGGTCGCCACGCAGTCGATCCTGGCGGCGCTTTACGAGCGCGCGACGACCGGCAAGGGCCAGTTCCTCGACCTGTCGCTGATCGACTGCGCGCTCAGCCTGCTGATCAATGTCGGCAGCGGTTACCTTAACACCGGCCAAGAGGTCGCCCGCTACGGCAATGCCCATCCGACGGTCGTTCCCTATCAGATATTCGAAGCCTCCGATGGCAGCTTTGCGCTGGCGGTCGGCAATGACCGCCAGTTCGCGGCGCTGTGCGAGAAGGTCGTTGATCTGCCACATCTGGCTGGGGATTCGCGCTTCATCAAAGCAGGGGCGCGCGCCACCAACCGTGAGGCGCTGATCCCGCAACTAGCCGCCGTCTTCAAGACCAAGCCACGTGACCACTGGATGGCCACCTGTGCCGCCGCCAGCGTGCCGGCCGGCACGGTAAAATCGATACCGGAAGTCTTCGACAGTCCCAATGTGCGCGAGCGTGGCCTCGTCCAGACCTTGCCGCATCCGCATCTCGGCTCCGTCGCCATGGTGCGCCCGGCGCAGGGACTTGCCGCGCAGCTGACCGCGGACTTCACCGCGCCGCCGATGCTGGGCCAGGACACAGCTGCCGTGCTGGCCGACGTGCTCGGCTATAGCGCCGAGATCATCGACCAGCTGATCGGCACCGGCGCCATCGGCGTCTATACGCCGGCCGCCGAACCGATCCCCGCCTGATCTTCATGGAGCTTGACGGGCCTTCGTCTCGCATTTGCAGGTCGACTGAATGGTTCTTCAACAGGGCGAAGAGCCGTTCCTTGTTTTGGGGCAATCCCCTGGGGAAAGCGCTATGCGCTTTTCCCGGGAAACCGCTTCACCTTTTCTGGAATTGCTCGGCCGGCTACTTCTGCTGGCCGTAATTCTTGTAGCGCCCGCGAATGGCGGGGATCTCGCTGCCCTCGATGAGCACCGGCGTGCCGGCGCTGCGCGCCAAAAGGTACTGCCGCGCCAGGGTTTCCAGCTTGATGGTGCGGATGAGCGCCGTGTCGAGATCGCCGCCGAAGGCGATCATGCCATGATTGGCGAGCAGGCAAGCCGTGCGGTCCTTGAGCGCGACGACGGCAACCTTGGCCAGTTCGCTTGACGCGAAAAGCGCATAGTCCGAGCAGCGCACATCATCGCCGCCGAAGCCCGCCACCATGTAGTGGAACAGTGGCAGCGGTTCACGCAGGCACGACAGCGCCACGCAATGGTCGGGATGGGCATGCACGACGGCGCCGGCCTCGGGAAACGCCTTGTAGATTTCGGCGTGCATCTCCCATTCGCTCGACGGCCGGAACGCAGCGTCCCAGGATCCATCGAGCTGCATCGCCACCATTTGCTCCGGCCGCAAGGCGCTTGTGGCTATTCCCGTCGGCGTGATCAGCATGCCGCCTGTCGTGCGCACGCTGATGTTTCCGGTGGTGCCGACATTCATCCCGCTGGCGTCCAGCGTCTGCGTCGTGGTGATCAGGCTCGTGCGTTCGATTTCGAGTTCCATCACGATGCTCTCCTTGCCGGTGGCCATGTGTCGATCGCCGGCGCAATAGTGCTCGGCCGTGTCATGTCTTGCAGAACGTCGGTGAAGATATCGGGGCCGCCGAGCTTTCCCGATTTCAGCATCAGCGCCAGCGGATCGGAGGGCCGGCCGGGGAGGTGAGCGATGGCGCGCGACAGTCCGGGGCCCTCATAGGCGCCCATGGCGATCCGGTCGATGCCGAGCGCCTTCACCACCGAACCGGCGGTCTCGCCGCCGGCGACGACGAGCCGGCGGACGCCGAGTTCGCGCACCAGAATCTGGGCAATCCCGGCCAGGATCTCTTCCGCCCTTGCCGCCACCATATCGCGGCCATGCGCCTGCTGCAGCGCTTCGACGGTCGCTTGCGGCGCTGTCGTAGCAATGGCGATCATCGCGCCGGGCAAATGCCGTTGGGCGAAGGTACGCGCTTCGGCCATGACATCGGCGCCGGCAAAGGCGCTGGCAAGGTCAATCGTCAGCAGTGGATTGTTTTGCGCAAAACGCTCGAGCTGTTCGATGGTGCGGTCGGCGACGCTGCCGGCCAGCACCGCTGCCGGCCCTTCGACGGCCGGCAGGCTGGCGGCAACGAGATCGCCTGAATCCAGCAGCCCATGCGTGAGCCAGGCCGGTGGCAGATGCGCGGCGACTGAGGAATTGCCGGTCATCAGCGGCAGGTCGAAGGTGGCTTCCGCGATCGCCGCCAGATCGCGCTCGCGGATGGTGTCGGTGACCAGCAGCGTCTCGCCGCGCCTGCTTTGCTCTCCTATAGCGCTCCGGATGGCTCCAGCGCCGGCGTCGACGACGAGATAGGGCACCAGCCCGACCTTGCCCCTGCTCTGCGCCTGCAGCACGCGAACCAGATTGGAATCGGTCATCGGCGTCAGCGGATCGAAGCGCTTGGGCGACTCAGCAAGCAGCTGGGGACCGCCGAACATATGCCCCTGATAGACGGTGCGCCCAGTCTCACACAGCGCGGGGGCGAACAGTGTGACGCCGCCGCCAAGGCGCTCGAGCAGCGCTTCGGCGCAAGGACCGATATTGCCCGCGGGCGTCGAATCGAAGGTGGCGCAATATTTGAAGAAGATCTGCCGCGCGCCAGCTTCGACCAGCCGGTCCGCGGCCTCCAGCACCTGGCGCACCGCATCGCTGGCTGCGATGACGCGGGTCTTCAGCAGGATCACATGGGCAAGATTGCCTGATGGGATCGGCGCGTCCAGCCCGACCGTGCATCCCGTCGGAATGCCGCGCGCGACCAGCATCGACGCCAGCTCGGTGCCGCCGGTCAGATCGTCGGCAATGGCGCCGAACAGCAAGGAAGGCATCGACGCGGTCATGCGGCCCGTCTCATGTCTGCCGGTTTCGGGGCGGCTTGTCTCATGTCGGTGGTCAGGCCATTCGTGGTATCATATACACAAGCCACGCGACGCAGGCGACGCCTGCGCTGTTGCAAGAACGGAGAGCGGATGTGACTGCTTCTATCGCGCCGATCGCGCGCGACAATCTGACGACGCGTGTCTATGAGGAGCTTCGCCGTGCCATGATGGAAGGCCGTTTCTGGCCGGGCCATCGCTTCAAGATCCGCGACCTTGCCGCCAGCCTTCAGGTGTCTGAGACGCCGGTGCGCGAGGCGCTGATGCAGTTGGTGCGCGAAAAAGGCCTGGAGATGGAGGCCGGCCGTTCGATCACCGTCGCCCAGCTGTCGCTGGCTCAGTATCTGGAACTGCGCAGCATCAGGCTGCATCTCGAAGGCATGGCGGGTGCCGCGGCAACGACGCGCATCGAGCCGCGCGAGATCGACCGTCTGGCGGCGGTGCATGAGAAACTCATTGCGAACGAGGACAATGGCCGCTGGTTCGAAGCCGTCCGCGACAATTGGGAATTCCATCACTCCATCTACCAGGCGGCGCAAATGCCGGAGCTGCTGGCCATCATTGAGGGAATCTGGCTGCGCAACGGACCGCTGGTGAACTACCAGTACCCTCACGCCCGGCCGACCTATGACGGCCGCCACCGGCATCTCGACATTCTTGAAGCGCTGCGGGCGCGCGACGAGAACGGTGTGCGCAAGGGCATTCAGCAGGACATGATCGAAGGCGGCCGCCTGCTGGTCAAGGTTCTCGAACGGCTGAACGACGGCGCGGTCACGCCGGAGGAACTGCGCCGCGCTGCGCAGAACGGCCGACTGGTGTCGGCCACCGGCTGAACAGTTTGTTCCTTTCCACCGCATTGGCGCCGGTCACGCCACCTGCGCCGCGGCGGCCATGCCCGCATCGGCAGCCTGCAGGGCGAGATCTATATCTTTTGCGGTGTGCGCAGCACTCAGGAACATGTTGTGCCGGGGATGGAAATAAGCGCCTTCGCGCAAGGCGGCCGAGCAGAATGCGTTGGCTAGCTTGAATTCGGCATCGCCGTCGAACAGCACCATCGGCATCGACACCGGACCTGTCTGTCGCAGCGAAAGACCATGCTTCTTCGCTGCAGCATCGAGGCCTGAGCGCAGCCTGTCGCCGGCCTGTGTCATGTGGGTGACGGCGTCGGTATCGCGCAGCGTGCTGATGGTAGCGATCGCCGCGGCCATTGCGACGGCGCCGTACCAGAAAGAACCCGTCACATAGACCTTGGTCGCGGCTTCGCGAAACCGGTCGGTGCCTGCGATGGCGGCCAGCGGATAGCCATTGGCGATCGCCTTCGAGAAGGCGGACAGGTCCGGCCGTACGCCGAGCGGCTCCCAGCTGCCGGCGAGGTCGATGCGGAAGCCGGCGCGCACATCGTCGACGATCAATGCCGCATCGGCAGCGGTGGTGAGTTCGCGCGCCCGTTTGGCGAAGGCGGCGGTCGGCAGTTCCTGGTCGCGGGCGATGTCGTGCCGGAAGGCAGTGACGACGACAGCAGCGAGATCGTTGCCGGCCTGCTCGACGGCCACTTCGAGGCTGGCGACGTCATTGTAGTCGAAATGGATCAGATGGGCGCGGTCCTCGGCGGTGACGCCGGCCAGCGATGGCGTGCACCACGGCACGGCACCGTGGTAGGAGCCGCGCGCGACCAGCACCTTGCGTCGGCCGGTGCCGGCGCGCGCGATCGTCACGCAGGCCGTGGTGGCGTCGGTGCCGTTCTTCTGCAGCATTGCCCAGTCGGCATGCGCGACCGTCTTGACCAGCAGCTCCGCCAGTTCGACCAATACCTCGCCGGGGCCGTTCATCGCATCGCCGAGGCGACGCTGCCGGGCGGCAGCCTCTTCGACTGCTTGATGATGGTGGCCGAGAATGTTGGGCCCCCAACTGCACATCAGGTCGATGTATTCGTGCCCGTCGACGTCCCAGACCCGGCAGCCGTCGGCGCGTTCGAAGAATTGTGGATAGGCGGAGCCGAGATAGCGCGTCGCCATGTGTCCCCACATGCCGCCCGGAATGACCGAGGCCGCACGCTCGCGCAGCAACTGGTCCTTGGAGTTGATCAGGGAAGGCATGACGAGGTCTCCGCTCATTGATATATCATATATTGAATTTGATGTTGGAAGAACAGGATTTGCTGGCCTTCCGGGATGGAGAACAGGGAGGCGACTGTCGCCTCCCCGTATTGTTTTGCTCAGTGGCTGAGTTCTGCCAGCGGCAGGTTGCAGCAGGCGCTGTAGCGCACGCCCTTGACGTCCGACTTGTAGGCCAGGATCAGGTTCGGGCTGATCAGCGGCAGGATGATCCTGTCCTTGATCATCTCCTCGCCGGCCTGGTGCCACAGCTTGGCGGCCTCGTCGCCGCTTGCCGCAAGGGCTGCCTTGTAGATATCCGCTTCCTTCGGGTTGAGCACCGACGGGTCGCGCTCCGCGCCGGCACGGCGCGACCAAGGGCTGCCCTTCGTCATTGCGAAATAGTCGATGTATTGCGAGGTGCCGTAATAGTCCGGCGCGTAGAACACCGCCGTCATCGGGATGCCGTCGCCATTGACGCGCTCGCGCCAATTGGCGAAGGGGATCGGCTGCAGGTCGAGCTTGATGTTGATCTTGGCCAGATCCTGCTGGACCTTCTGCATCAAGAGCGAGAGATCGACGCCGTAGACGTTCATGCCGGGGAACGCTGCCTCCATCTCGAAGCCGTCGGCGTGTCCGGCCTTGGCCAGAAGTTCCTTTGCCTTGGCAACGTCATAGGGCTGCGCCTCGAAGCCCGAACCGCCGGGGAAGCCGAGCGGGATCGGCGCGCTGATCAGCTGACCCTCGGAGCCGATGGTGAAGTCGAGGATAGCAGGACGGTCGAGACCGAGCGAAATGGCCTCGCGCACTTCGGGCGTCAGCGGCACCTTGTTGGCCTTGGCGCCGGGCGACAGCGCCACATAGATGAAGTTGTAGGACGGCACGGTCTCGATCTTGACGTCGCTGCCGGTCATCGTCTTGGCCGTGTCCGGGTCGATCTGCATGGCGATATCGGCGGTGCCGCTCTGCAGCATCTGCGCCTGCGCCACCGCATCCTT
The DNA here is from genome assembly GCF_003998535.1 of Mesorhizobium sp. M7A.F.Ca.AU.002.02.1.1. Taxonomy (NCBI): domain Bacteria; kingdom Pseudomonadati; phylum Pseudomonadota; class Alphaproteobacteria; order Hyphomicrobiales; family Phyllobacteriaceae; genus Mesorhizobium; species Mesorhizobium sp. M7A.F.Ca.AU.002.02.1.1. The sequence continues at coordinate 6,246 of NZ_RZPB01000164.1, forward strand.
GGTCTGGCGTATGACGACTTCGCTCAGCGCCGGCGCCGTGCGCCAGTACTTGTCGTTGCGCGCCAGCCGCAGTTCCGAATTGGGCTCATAGGATTTCAGCACGAACGGCGCGCTGCCGGCCGAATGGGCCAGGAACCAGGCCTCGGCATTGTCTGTCGTCGAGGCGTCCGCATCGGCCTTGGCGCCGGCTTCGGAAGCAACCTTGCTGTTGACGACCGCTGCGTAGGGCGCCGCCGCGATGTTGAGGAATTCGGAGCTCGGCGCGACCATCTTGACGACGACCGTATGCGCGTCCGGAGTCTCGATCGAGGCGACATTGTCCATCAGGAACGAGGCGCTGCCCTTGAGGTTCTTCAGCCGCTCCCAGGACCATTTGACGTCCTTGGCTTCGACAGGCGAACCGTCCGAGAATTTGGCGGCCGGGTCGAGCGTGAAGGTGAAGCTGCTCTGGTCGGCATTGCCTTCCCACTTCGAGGCGAGCAGCGGGATCAGCTTGTTGTCCTTGTCCAGCGTCAGCAGCGATTCGTAGACGCTGGAATTGTAGATCTGGCAGGTGTCGCAGAAGGCGCGGTGCGGATCGAGCGAATTGAGGTCGATGTTACGCGCAATGACCAGCGGCTTGCTGTCCTGCGCGAAGGTGGCAGGCGCCCAGAAGGCGCTGGTGGCCAGCAGCACGGCCGCCAGCATCGTCGCCCTGGTCTTGGCTCTTGGTAGGATCGTCATGTCCATTTCATTCTCCCATTTTCTTGTCAGATCTTTGTGGCAATGCGTTGCTCTATCCACCCACGGCAATGAGGGATTGAAGCGCGGCCTTGAGCTTATCAGCGCCGCCCAGTGCGGCGCGGTTGAGCGGGGCCGATACGACGGGAGCCGAGAGGCTTCCCGTCACATGCAGGATCTCGTGATCGAGATAGTCGAACACGCGATCCTGAATCTCTTGTGTCAGCCGTCCGCCAAGCGACAGTCCACGCTGCACCTGCTCGACGACGGCCACCCGGTTGGTCTTGCGGATCGAGGCCTCCACCAGCGGCCAGTCGAGCCCGGTCGGGTCGAGGCTGCGCAGATCGATGATCTCGGCATCGACGCCGGTCTCCTCGACCACCTGCTTGGCGACGGCGACCATGCTGGCACTGGTGAGCAAGGTGCAGGCACTGCCCGGCCTGACGGTTTTCGCCTTGCCGAGTCGCACGCAATAATCGCGGTCATCCGCAGGCACAGGCCCTTCGCTCGGGAACAGTTCGACATGCTCGATGACGACGACCGGATCGTCGCATTTCAGCGCCGAATTCATCAGGCCGATATAGTCGAAGGGCGTCGTCGGGGCGACGATGCGCCAGCCGGGAAACAGCGCGAACAGGCCAGACGGATCGCCCGAATGCTGCGAGCCGTAGCCGGTGTGCGGCGAGACGCGCACCCGGATCACGATCGGCACCGGGAAGCCGCCGCCGAACATGTGGCGCACCTTGCTGACCGCATTGAACAGCTGGTCGGCGGCAACCAGGCAGAAATCGCCGAACATGATCTCGACGATAGGCCGCAGCCCGCAAAGCGCTGCACCCAGCGCCACGCCGACAAAACCGTTCTCGGCGATGGGCATTGCCAGTACACGCTCCGGCCAGCGTTCCAGCGCACCCTTTGTGGCGCCCGAAACGCCGCCGCGCAGCCGGTGCACATCCTCGCCCATGATAATGATGCGCGAATCCTTTTCCATGGCGCGCGCAATCACCTCGGACGCGGCAACCATGAACTTGACCGGCCTGGTGTCGGCTGGCGGCATATCCTCGATCTCGAGGAAACGCTCGCCCTTCAGTTCGGAAAGATCACCGCGTATCTGGTTGTCGACGCCGCCTGGGTCTGGCCACAGATGGTCGGGAATGCCCAGCGCGTTGCCACTCATTTCGGTGAGCGAATCGGCAGCGGTGTTGACCACCTCCATGACGCGCTGGTCGAGTGTGCCGAGGTCGGAAGCGTTCAAAATGCCCATCGTCTTCAGGCGAGCCGCCATCGTGACCAGCGGATCGCGCGCTTTCCAGGCGTCTTCCTCGGCCCGCGTGCGGTAGCCGAATTCGCTACCCGGGCGCGCGCCGCTCTGATGCAGGAAGCGGTAGCAAAGCGCCTCGACCAGCACCGGGCCACCGTCTTCCTCGATCGCCCGGCGCGCCTCGCGCATGGCATGGTGGACCGCCACCACATCCATGCCGTCGCATTCGATGCCGCGAAAGCCGAGCATAGGTCCGCGCGAGGCCAGCCGCGTCTCGCGCGTCTGCTCGTTGATGTGCGTCGAGACGGCATAGAGATTGTTTTCGGCGAAAAAGATCACCGGCAGCCGGTAGAGCGCGGCGATGTTCATCGCCTCATAGGCCGGCCCCGCCATCATCGTGCCGTCGCCGAAAAAGGCGACCGAGATGTTGCCGGTACCGAGCAGCTTGTCGGCCAGCGCATAGCCGGCCGCATGCGGCAGGTTGCCGCCAATGATCGCGCTGGTGCCAGGGATGCCGGAGGCATCGTCGCGCATATGCATCGAGCCGCCACGGCCGCCGCAATAGCCTGACTTGAGGCCCATGATCTCGGCCATCAAGCCGCGCACCGAGCCCTGCATGTCCGGGTTGAAAGCGTCATGCAACGGGTCGAATCCGCCGGGCGTCTGCGCGTTGACAAGCTTGGCCAAGACCTGGTGATGGGCGCGGTGGGTGCCGTTGATGCGGTCGCCCGTACCGAGCACGGACATGGCGCCGACCGCCGTCGCCTCTTGTCCGATGCTGGCATGCGCCGGACCATGCACCAGCCCGGCATTGGCGAGATCGAGCACTTTTTCCTCGAAACGGCGGATGAGCAGCATCTGCTGATACCAGCGCACCAGGCTCGAAACCTCGGCGTCGTTCCAGTCCGAATCGTCGACGTCGAGCCGCAACCAGGGCGCCGATGGCTGGATCGATGTCTGCTGGACCATGTCAGCTATTTCCGTTCTGGTAGATGATATATCAAATATTTTCTCAGTCGATTGCGTCCGGGCACTTTTCCTGGGCACTGCACTGGCTTGCGGGCACCGCACAAATGGAATTAAATTTCATTTTCTGTGCGAAGCCGAGACTAAGCCGGGACGGCGGCGTTCCGCAAGAGGAATTTTGAAGCCAGTTTTCGAGCCATTCCGGCGACAAGCCCCCTGCACCAATTCACGGAGGGAGCGGCTCTGCAAATCAGGCATTCGGCTGGCGGATCGGCTGGGTAAGCGAGCGGCTAGCGATCGGCCTGATGCTGGAAGAACTGCAAAAACAATTCCCGCTCGGTGGTGATGTCGAGCTTCTCGTAGATGC
>NZ_RZPB01000165.1:0-9543 GCF_003998535.1 Mesorhizobium sp. M7A.F.Ca.AU.002.02.1.1
CGCATGGACGTCGACTTCGTCAGCGTCAGCGCAAAGAGAAATTCGTTCCAGCACAACAGGAAGGTGTAGACCGACGTCGCCACGATACCAGGCAGTGAAATCGGGACAATCACCCGCCAAAGCGCGGTCCAGCTGCTGCCGCCGTCGACAGCCACGGCTTCATCGAGATCGCGGGGCAAGGTGTTCAGATATCCCGTCATCAGCAGGATCGCGTAGGGCAGCGTAAACACCAGGTAGGTCAGGATCAGTGCGACATAGGTGTCGAAGATACCGTATGAGACGACAAGCCCGAAGAAGGGGATCAAAAGTGTGATCGGCGGAATCGTCTGCGTGCTGATGATGATTGTGTTCAGGCTGCCCTTGCCGCGGAAATTGAAGCGGCTGAACCCGTAGGCCGCCAGCAAGGCGATCAGCACCGTCAGCACGGTCACCGCTCCCGCCACGAAATAGCTGTTGAAGAAGAAGCGCAGCTTTACCGGGTCGCCAAGGATGGCTGCATACGCTTCCAGCGTGAACGCCTTTGGCAGGATGGTTGGCGGCAGGGCAAAGATTTCGGTATTCGATTTGAACGAGCTGCTCAGCATCCAGTAGATCGGGAATGCCGCGAAAAAGAGCCCTGCTGCAAGCGCTACATGGAGCGCCACGGTGATCAGCCTGTCTTTCGGCGTGTGCCTTTTCCTCATGGTGATTACCGAGCCTTTTGATAGCGAATATAGAACAGCGTCAGGCCGAGAGAGATCAGCAGGATGACCACGGCGCTGGCCGAAGCCTGCGACAGGTTGTAGCTCGAAAATGCCAGCTTGTACGTGTAGGTGCTGAGGACCTCGGTCGAGTAGATCGGGCCACCGCCCGTCGTTATCCAGATTAGCGGGAAGACCTGCATGGTCCAGATGAAGTCGAGCAGCGAGATGCTGATGATGATCGGCATCAGCTGCGGAATGGTGATGAAGATCAGCTTCTGGTAGGCTTTCGCCCCGTCGATATCGGCGGCCTCGTAGAAATCCTTGGGAATGCCCTGCAAACCCGCGAGCAAACTGACCATGAAGAGCGGGTAGCCCGCCCAGATATTGGCAAAAGTGACTGCATGCAGCGCGGTCTCAGGCGAGGAAAACCATTCGACCTTGGAACCGATGATGCCGATTTGCATGAGAATACTGTTCACGACACCGTTCGGCTCAAGCAGGAGGCGCCAGATCACGGCGATGATCACCGCGGTGAACAGCCAGGGCAGTATGTAGAGCACACGCAGAATATTGCGCAGCGTCGGATTGATGCGGTCGCTGTTCAGCATGAGCGCGAAGACCATGCCGATGGTCATGTGGAAAATGACACTCATGCATGTGAAGTAGAGCGTGTGCCACAGCGAAGCCCAGAACACGGGGTCGTCGAAGATCGCCTGGTAGTGCTTCAGTCCGGCAAAGGATGGGTCACGACGCAGCACCGCGCTGTTCTGGAACGAGTAGGCAATCACCGTCACCATCGGCAGCAGCATCAGGAGCCCGACTATGAGCAGCGCGGGCGACAGATAGAGGTAGGGTGCGACCGCTCGTTTGAGCTTGTGGTGGGAGCGCTTTTGCCGGGTCATGTGCCAACCTTGGGATACGCCTTCAAGGGAAGGTAAGCTTTCGAAAACAAGTCCACTCAGAATGCCGATCCGTTGTTGCCGGGTGGCCTGCCCGAAGTCAGGTCACCCGGTCGAAGACAGCAAACGGGAACAGGCCGATCAGAATTTCGCCATCCAGCCCTTCTGAGCGGCGGCGGCGGCTTGTTCCGGAGACTGCTCGCCGGCGAGCATCTTCTGGGCTTGCACGTCGAACTGGGTCATCAGGTCTTCAGCCACCGGCAGGCCCGTGAACTCATTGGCGAGATGACCGGTCTTGAAGATTTCAAAAGCCTTGCCGAAAGCCTTGTCCGAGGTCACGAAATCGGGCTTGGCGTTGACGTTGCCCGGGAAGGCGTTTGCAAGCGACACGAGCTTGGCGTTGACCTTTTCACTCATCAGATATTGGACGAGTTTCCAGGCCTCTTCCTGATGTTTCGAAGCCGCAGAGATGCCGATGCCCCAGGAGGCATAGGGAAGGCCGCGCTTGCCGGTATAGTTTTCCACGACAGGGACCGGGATGAGGTCGAAGTTCAGCTTGGGATTGCGCTTGCGGATGAGGTTCACATGCGCGAGCGAGTCGATCATCATCCCGACGCGGTTGTTGACGAACTCCTCGACCTTTTCCTGCTCGGTCTTGGTGGCGATGCCGGGCGAGATGGTGCCGGCGTCATTGAGTGATTTGACGAAAGTGAGCATATCCACCACCGGTTTGCCCTCAAGGTCCGGCTTGCCGCTCGCCATCATCGACTGGCCCGAAGCCCAAACCCACGACATCATGTCGTTCTGGACGCCGGATGGCGTTTGCAGCGACAGGGGCAGCACCCAGCCATACTGGTTCTGGTCGGCGTGCGTCATCTTCTTGGCGGCTTCGAGAAACTCCGCACGGGTCGACGGCAGCTTGGTCACGCCCGCCTTGGCGGCGAGGTCCAAATTCACGAAGACCGGATAGACGAACGAAGCCACGGGAAACATCACGGCCTTGCCGTCCACCTTGATGATATCCGCGACCTGGCTCTTGTCGAAACCGCTCGCATCCATCATCGGATTCATGTCGGCGAGTGCGCCCTGCGCATTCAGATTGTTCACCCAGGCGCCGTCGAGACCGACGACGTCGCTGAGCGTTCCGGTTGCAGCACCAACCGAGATCTGGTCTCGCGTGGTGGCGTAGGGGCCGCTGACCAGCGTCACCTTGATTCCGGGGTTTGCCGCCTCGAACTCGTCCATAATTGACCTGAGCGAGCCAGCCGGCAATTCGGGCTCCCACCATTGGGTGAATTCCAGCGTCGTATCCGCCATGGCGCCGGTTGCGCCAAGCAACCATGCGGCCGCGGCTATTTTCAGCATCGCGGATTTAATACGAAACGTCATTTTCTCCTCCTTCTTTATATTCGCCCGCACAATGCGGCCGATCGTCTGATTATTCAGAAGTCTTCTTACGCAGGCGCCTCACCCTCGCCCGCGGGTCTTATCGCTGATATTCAGATTGCCAGATGCGTCTCGGGGTCGAAGAAATGGAGCTTGGCATCATCCAGGGCCAAGCTGATTTCCGAGCCGGAGCGGACTGTGCTGACCGGTTCGAATTTCGCCACCGCATTCGACGCCAGGCCGAAATCCTGCACCGCGTCAGGGTCGCCGGAGTCCACCCGGACCGCGTCGATGTTGAGATGGACGATTTGTTCGGATCCGAGTTCTTCGATCGAGGTCACCTTTGCCGGTATCGTCTGATACTTGCGGCCGGATTCGAGACTGCTGTCATAGAGATCCTCCGGTCGTATCCCGAACACGACCTTGCGCCCCGCATACGACCTCAAGCCCGGCCTGCGCACGAAGGCTGCATCCTGCAGCCGGATGGCCAAGGCGCCGGACATCAGTTCGTCGCCCGTCAGGGTTGCCTCGAAAAGATTCATCGAAGGAGACCCGATGAAGCCAGCAACGAAAGCGTTCACCGGCGATTCATAGAGCCTCTTGGGTGCGTCGACCTGCTGCAGCACGCCGCCTTTCAACACCGCGACCCTGTCGCCCATCGTCATGGCTTCGGTTTGGTCGTGGGTCACATATATGGTCGTTACGCCGAGCTGCTTTTGCAGACTGGTGATTTCGGCGCGCATTTGAACACGCAGTTTCGCGTCCAGATTGGAAAGGGGTTCGTCCATGAGAAAGGCTGCCGGCTCGCGCACCATGGCGCGGCCCATGGCAACCCTTTGACGCTGTCCGCCTGAAAGGTTCGCGGGTTTGCTGTCCAGCAGAGACGTCAGTTGAAGGGTTTTGGCGATCTCGTCCACGCGCTTTTTGCGCTCGGCCTTCGGCTTGCCTGCCAGCCGCATCGAAAAGCCAATGTTTTCGAACACGGTCATATGCGGGTAGAGAGCGTAGCTCTGGAAGACCATCGCAATGTCGCGGTCCTTGGGCGGCATGTCGACGACGTCGACCCCGCCGATCCGAAGGCTGCCGCTGGTGACGTCCTCCAATCCCGCGATCATCCGCAACGCGGTGGATTTGCCACAGCCGGACGGCCCGACGAGAATCAAGAACTCGCCGTCCTTGACCGACAGGTTCAATTGGTCGATTGCGTGAAAATTGTTCCCGTATGTCTTGCAGATATTCTCAAGAACGACTTCTGCCATATTCCTCCCTCCACAAGTCTAAGCCACTGATTTTTATGATTGTCCTCGGCTTACGTTCACCTGCGAAATTTTTCCTCGGATAGTTCGGGCTATGTTCCGGTATCAAGCCGCGCATATTTCAGTTCGACTGCCGACGGCGCGTTCGTCGATGCCAGGAGTTCCTTGACCTGGTCGTCGGTCGGAAGCGCCTCGCGCCCGCCCCGCCCCGTTATCGAAAGGGCCGCCGCCGCGGCCGCGAATGCGACCCGGCCTGCGGTGTCGGCCCCGCGCGTCAATGCAAGGGCATAGGCGCCATGAAAGCAGTCACCGGCGCCGGTCGAGTCGACGACGGCAACCCGTTGCGGAGGCAGGTGCCAGAGCCCTGTCTCGTCGCGTCCGCGATAGAAGACGCCTCTGCCGCCATCCGTCAGAACCACGGCGGACCGCGACGGCAACCACAATGCATCGAGTATCTCGGCCGGCGAGTGGCGGCCGGTGGCGGTCCGCGCAAAGCCCAGCGGAAGAATGAGATGGTCGCAGAGCCCGATCAGTCTCTCGGTGGCCGGGCCGTGGCTCCATTCGACATCGCCGAGGATCGCAAGGCCGAGATCGCGAGCCCGAGCCACGACATCCAGCGACCCGATCCCGTAACTGTCGACGATCAGGACAGTCGCGCGGCTGAGAACCTCGTCCGGAAAGTCCGGCGCGGTGCCCAGCATCGCTTCGTCGTCATACGCGATGAACCGCTCCCCATCCGAACCGACGGTGATCCGCGAGCGCACCGGGCGCGCGTGCGGGTGGCGCGGCGCGAACGCGGTTTCAACGCCGCTCGCAACGAGATCGCACAACACGGCGTCGTCGGCGGCACTGCCCAGCCATCCGACGAACCCGGCGCTTCCGCCGAGCCGCGCGACGGCGGCAAGTGCCGTCGCGACGTTTCCCCCGAAAGCTCGGGCACTTTGCAAAACCTTCCCCTTGCCCGCCGACAACGGCTGATCGACATAGACGATGTCGTCGATCGCAATAGCTCCGAAGCCGAGGATTGAAGGGACGGCGGGCATCGTTCAGGCACCCGCCTTCGCCAAGGCGTCTTGCGCCGAAAGGCCGTCATGGATGACGCCCCGAAAGGCGATCGCTGCCTTTTCCGGATCGCCGTGCCCCCAGAGATTGCGGCCCACCACGGCACCGCGCGCGCCTGCACGGATGGCGTCCGCCGTCTGTTGAAGGGCGCCGAGCAGCGTGTCGGTCTTCGGACCACCAGCGATCACAACCGGCACCGGGCAGGTCCGAACGGTCTCTCGGAACGACTCGAAATCGCCCGTGTACCCGATCTTGATCACATCGACGCCGGACTCGTAGCCGATGCGTGCCGCATAGGCGATCTCGTCGGGGGTGAAGACGATTTTTGCCCCGTCGGTGAAATCGCGAGGGTAGATATGCGCTACCACCGGCATGCCGTAACGAGCCGCCGCGTTCACCGAATCGGTCAGCCAGCGTATGTATTTTCCCTCGGTCGCGCCGCGCACCGGAATGGCCACGGCCAACGCATCGGCGCCGGCGCGCACCGCATCCTCGGGCGTTGCAATCAGTTCACTGATGCGATCGTCTGGGGTGAAGCAGCCGGCCTGGATCACCAGGGAAGCCTTGCCCGCATATTGCGGCCACAGATGGCGCGCGGTGCCAGGCTGGATGCTGACGTAGTCAGGTTTGCCTACCATGACGCGTGCAAGCGCACCCGGCAGGTCGGCAAGACCTCCTTTGCGCACGTCGCCATAGCCGACAAAGTGGTCGACCGCGCCGCCAAAAAGATTCCCCGATGGATGTGAGAAGAGGCGCGCCAGGCGCACCTTGGTTCCGAGGCTCATGAGTCCAAAACTCTCCAATTGATTGATTTCAAAATCCTGGACCCAGTGTTTGCGAAAGAAATAACAAATGCAATCTTTCGAAAGCTTTCGAATTCGCCTATTTTCGGTAGAGTGAACCGAGGCCAGGGCGATCGCTTGGCGCATGGAGGCAAGGACAGGCCAATGTTGTCAGAGCAGAGACGCCAATCGATCCTGGGTGAAGTGCAACGCAGCGGACAGGTTCGCATCAAGGACCTGTCAGACGATTTTGGCGTGTCGGAAGTCACGGTGCGCTCCGACCTCGAGATACTGGATCGCAAGGGACTGCTGACCAAGACCCGCGGAGGCGCGGTGACCCGGACCACGGATTCGACCACGGCCGCGTTCGCCCGGCGGATGCAAACAAACCTCGATGCAAAGAAACGCATCGCCCGGGCAGCGATAGACCTGTTCGAGGACAACCAATCGGTCATCTTCGATGGCGGCTCGACATTGATGCAGGTTGCCATGCTGTTACCGCCGCTCAGCAATGTCGTGGTCGCGGCCACGGCGATGAATATCGTGCAGCATCTGATGCATCGGCCCGGGCTCGACGTTCACATGATCGGCGGCCGGGTCTACCCGGATACGGTAAGCACGCTGATCACCGATGCCGACACGGCTCTCGGCGGCTTGGTAGCGCATCAGGTCTTTGTTGGAGCGCATGCAATTGACTCGTCACTGGATGTGGTCGACGTGAACGAAGACATGGCGCGAACCAAGCGAAACCTCGTGCGCATGGCCCGGCGCGTTGTCCTCCTTGCGGATTCGAGCAAATGGGGCGTCAGCGGAACCTCCAAGGCCTTTTCGCTGTCGAGCGTCGATGTCGTGATCACCGACGATGGCCTGTCCGGCCCAATACGCAGCCAGCTTGATAGGACAGGGGCCAAGGTGATCTATGCCTGACCCCGTCGAGGTCCCTGGCCGCGGCGGAAATATCCGATGCGCGCATGACCCACGGCATCCGCATCGGCGGTCGGCCGTTTTTTCATGTCGGTCATTTTCTCCTCCCAGGACTGGCAGCCTCCCGATATCGCGCCAGCATTTTCGCATGTTGTATAAAAATTTTACGCGCGTCAATATTTAAAATGTTGTATAGCCCTTTGCGAAGGCGATCCGTTACTTCTGGGCGGATTCGGCAGACGGTGACCGCGTTGGGAGGTACGATCGAAAATGCACGGGATATCAACGACGAAACTCGGGATCGGCGTCATCGGATGCGGCAATATCTCGATGACCTATCTGCGCAATGCCGCTCTCTTCGGCGGCATCGAGTTGCGCGCCTGCGCCGATATCTCGGCCGACATGACGGCGCTGCGGGCGAAGGAATATGGCATACGGGCACTCGGCGTCGATGCACTGCTGGCCGACCCCGAGATCGATCTCGTCCTCAACCTGACCATTCCGGCGGCGCATTTCGACATTTCGTTTGCCGCCCTTTCGGCCGGCAAGCACGTCTTCACCGAAAAGCCGCTCGCCACCTCGGCCGCCGATGGACGGCGCCTGGTCGACGAGGCGCGGTCGCGCGGGCTGCTGCTCGGCTCGGCGCCCGACACCTTCCTTGGTGCAGCCGGACGCCGCGCCCGCCGGCTGATGGATGACGGCGCCATCGGCCGCCCGGTCACCGGCACCGCCTTCATGATGGGCCGCGGCATGGAGCACTGGCACCCCAACCCGCAGTTCTACTACCAGCCAGGCGGTGGCCCGGTGTTCGACATGGGCCCCTACTATCTGACCATGCTGGTCAATCTGCTCGGCCCGGTCGAACGCGTCATGGCGATGGCGACGCGCGGCCAGGAGGAGCGGCTGATCACTGCCGAAGGGCCATTCAAGAACACCACATTCAAGGTCGGCACGCCGACCAATGTGCTGTCGCTGCTGGAGTTCCGCTCCGGCGCAACCGTCACCTTCGGCGCCTCGTGGGATGTCTTTCGCCACTCCAACCATCCGATCGAACTGCACGGCACGGAAGGCTCGCTGCGCCTGCCCGACCCCGACACGTTCGGCGGCACCGTGTCGCTGTCGAAACGCGGCACCGACTGGAGGGATTTCGCCAGCGAAGGCGAACTCTATGGCGCCCGCAACTGGCCTTATGCGGCGCCCGATCGCGCCAATTACCGCATGCTCGGCGTCGCCGATCTGGTGCGCTCGCTTCAGACCGGCAACACGCCACGCGCCTCCGGCAATCTGGCGCTGCATGTGCTGGAGATCATGGAGGCTATCCTGCGCTCCGGTGAAACACAGGGCTCGGTCGCCATCGCGGGCGATGTCGTCCAGCCGGCCCTGCTGACCGAGGAAGAGGCGAGCGATCTGCTGGCCTGAGGGTATGATCATGACGCTCGATCCGGATGCGCTGCGCGTCCTCGACATGGCTCGTGCAGCCGGCGGCAAGCCATTCGAGACCGGCAGCGTGGCGGCGGCGCGAGCTGCCTACAACGCCTCGTTCCCGACGCTGCAAGGTGAGCATGAGCCGGTCGCGACGACCTTTGAACAGCAGATCGACGGGCCGAACGGCCCCATCGCTGTCCGCATCCATCGCGGCATCGACGCACTGCCGAGCGGGGCGCCGGCGCTGCTCTATCTGCATGGCGGCGGCTGGGTCATCGGCAATCTCGATTCACATGACGAGATCTGCCGCCTGATGGCCAATCTCGGCAACGCCGTCATTGTCTGCCCCGACTATCGCCTGGCCCCGGAGCACAAATTTCCCGCCGGGCTCGAGGATTGCCTGGCGACACTTCGCTTCATGGCCGAGAATGCCGTCGACCTGGGCATCGACAAGGTGCGCATTGGTGTTGCCGGCGACAGCGCCGGCGGCAATCTTGCCGCAGTGCTGGCGCTGCTCGCACGCGATGGGCTCGCTCCACCACTTGCGACGCAGATCCTGATCTATCCCAACACCGACGCGCGGCAGACATCGGACAGCTACCGGCGTTTCGGCGACGGCTTCGGCCTTACCGCGACGACCATGGCATGGTTCCGCGACCATTATGTGCGAACGCCCGACAATATCATGGACTGGCGCGTCTCGCCCTTGCTGGCGCCTGATCTTGCCGGCGTCGCGCCAGCATTCGTGGCGCTTGCGGGCTGTGACATCCTGGCCGACGAAGGGGCAGCCTATGCGGCGCGCCTGCAGGCCGCGGGCGTGCCTATGATCCTGCGGCAATGGCCGGGCCAGATCCATGGCTTCGTCTCGATGGGACGCCATATTCCCGCCGCCCGGCAAGCGGTGGTCGAGGGGGTGACGGCCTGGCGCCACTTCGAGGGATCGACGTCGACCGGTTAGGCCGACTGACGCATCACCAGGTTGGCACCGAGCTTGACGGTGCGCGCCATGCCCTGCTTCGGCGGATCGGCCTCGTCCAGCAGGGCCAGCAGGATCTCGACGCTGCGGCCGGCCATGGCGGTGAAATCCTGCGCCATGGTGGTCAGCGCCGGACAGGTGTAGCGGCTC
>NZ_RZPB01000166.1:0-9508 GCF_003998535.1 Mesorhizobium sp. M7A.F.Ca.AU.002.02.1.1
GTGCAGCATTTGCATACCTGCCATGTCTTGGCGATTTTTTTCGCCATTTTCCGCAACCGGGTGAAACTTTTGCTGACGCGCATCGTAGCCTCGAATGCTGGCTGCATGGCTGCCACGAGGCGACGGCTAAATTCATTGAGATCGGTGCCATGCATTTTTAACGAGCCGGTTCTATGCTTCGATACCCGAATGGTCGGGCGAGGGGGAGGCTGACATCGCTACTGGCGCCAAGCGGGATTTCGCTTCGTTGCTCGACGACCTCTTCATCGCCCCCGACAAGAATGGCGAGGGCGAAGAGGCCGGCGCTCGTCCATCCATCCCGTTCGACTATCTTTCGGTGGCCGATGAACTCCATTCCGGCCGCATCAAGGTTTCCGCTGCCGAATATCGCGAGGCGGGCGCGGATCTGGCGACCGAATTCGCCGCTTTGCTCGATCATGCCAAGCTGGTTCTCGCCGGCGAAGAGCCAAAGCCCGAGGAAAAACTGCCGCCGATCGATCCCGAAGCCATCGCCGTCGAACTCGGCCTCAATCAGCCCAAGCAGGTCGCCGATTTCGGCCGTATGCGCCGCAGCTTTGCCTTTGCCAACCATCCCGACCGCGTCGCCCCACATTTGCGCCAGCGCGCCATGATCCGCATGCAAGTGGCCAACATGCTGATCGACGAGGCCAAGCGTCGTGCACTGGCCGGTGCTCGCCGCTAACCCGGCTGGTTCACGCAAAAGTCGGCCTGGCGAGGCTTGGAGAGCGGCTCTGCTTTGCCTATAGATGCGGCTCCTCCGCGCAGTCGCGCCAGCCTTCCTCCGGAGCCGAATCCATGCACAAACGCCGTCTCGGTCGGACCGATCTTCTTGTTACCCAGATCTGCCTGGGCTCCATGACCTGGGGCCAGCAGAACACCGAGGCCGAAGGCCACGCCCAGATGGACCTGGCTTTCTCGCGCGGCGTCAATTTCATCGACACCGCCGAGCTCTATCCGATCCCGCCCAAGGCGGAGACGCAGGGGCGGACCGAAAAGATCATCGGCAGCTGGATGAAGGCCAAGGGCAACCGCGACAAGGTGATCTTGGCCTCGAAGGTCGTCGGCCGCACGGCCAACAGCTGGTTTCGCGGCGACAGGCCGTCGCAACTGGTGCGCGCCGATATCTTTGACGCCATCGACAAGTCGCTGACCAAGCTCGGCACCGACTACATCGACCTCTATCAGATCCACTGGCCGGAGCGGGATATCCCCTGGGGCGCCAACCCGACGCGCGTCGGCGCCGTGTCGCCGCGCGCCGATTCCGTCGGCGCACCGGCCGGCGAAACGCCGATCGCCGAGACGCTTGCCGTGTTTGACGAATTGGTGAAGGCAGGAAAGATTCGGCATTTCGGCCTGTCGAACGAGAGTTCCTGGGGCGTGATGCGGTTCCTTGCCGAAGCCGACAAGGGTATCGGCCCGCGCGTCGCGTCGATCCAGAACGCCTACAATCTCGTCAACCGCACCTTCGAGGTGAATCTCGCCGAGGTCTGCGAGCGCGAGCAGGTGTCGCTGCTGCCCTATTCGCCGCTGGCGCAGGGCTATCTCACCGGCAAGTACGACCACGGCGCGCGGCCTCAGGGCTCGCGCACGCAGCTGTTCAATCGCGGCCAGCGCTACGAGACGCCAGGTGCCGCCGAGGCACAACTCGAATACAATGAGCTGGCGCGCTCCTTTGGCCTGGAGCCGGCACTGTTTGCCAACGCCTTTGTCTCGAGCCGGCCGTTCGTGACCTCGAACATCGTCGGCGCGACGACCGTTGCGCAGCTCGATATGGCGCTGTCTTCCGTCGACGTCGTCTGGACCGACGAAATGCAGAAGGCGGTGGATGCGATCCACCAGCGGGTCGGCAATCCCTGTCCTTGAACGGGGATTTCTGGCCGAATATCCAACGATTACAATGGGAGAAGGGCGGCAATGAATTTTCCGATCGAGGCTATCCGGGGGAAATTTCCCGCTCTCTCTCTGACCGACAAGGGCCGCCGCCGCATCTATCTCGACAACCCTGCCGGCACGCAGGTGCCACAGGCAGTGGCGGATGCGGTATCGCGCTGTCTCTTGACCACCAATGCGAACCTTGGCGGCTACTTCGAAACGACGATTGCCGCGCAGGCCGTCGTCGATGAGGCACATGAGGCCATGGCCGATTTCCTCGGCGCCGCAAGCCCTGAGGAAATCGTCATCGGCGCCAACATGACGACGCTGACCTACCACATCTCGCGCACGCTCGGCCGCACGATGCAGCCCGGCGACGAGATCATCCTCACCCGCATGGACCATGAGGGCAACGTCTCGCCCTGGCTGCAACTGGCCGAGGATCACGGCCTCGTCGTGTGCTGGCTGCCGTTCGACGAAACCAGCTGGCAGGTCGAGGAGGCGACGCTGGCTGGCTTGCTTTCGGAGAAGACACGGCTGGTCGCGTTGAACTACGCCAGCAATTTGACCGGTTCGATCAACCGGGTGAAGGCGCTGACTGCGATAGCCAGGAATGCCGGTGCGCTGGTCTATGTCGATGCTGTCCAATTCGCGCCGCACGGGCTGATCGACGTGCAGGAGCTCGGCTGCGATTTCCTGATCTGCTCGGCCTACAAATTCTTCGGACCGCATATGGGCATATTGTGGGGCCGGCGCGACGTCATCGATGACTTGCAGCCCTATAAATGCCGCTGTTCGTCGAATGGCCTGCCGGAGCGGTTCGAACTCGGCACGCCGCAGATCGAGCTGATGGCCGGCCTCACCGCCGCAGTCGACTACTTTGCCGACCTTGGCGCGGCGGCGGGCGAGGGCGGTTCAAGAAGGCAGAAGATCGCCAAGGCGTTCGCGGCTTCGATCGCGTACGAAAACCCGCTGGCGCAACAACTGATCGACGGCCTGTCCGATATCGAGGGCTTGACCGTCCACGGCATCACCGACCCGAAGCGGCTCGGCGATCGCGTGCCGACGGTTTCCTTCACGGTCGAGCGCATCGTGCCGGAGACAATCGTGCGGCAGATGAACGCCGAAAACATCTTCCTGTGGTCCGGTCACAACTACGCCTGGGAGATCGTCCACCAGCTCGGCATTCCAGCCGAGCATGGCGTCGTGCGCATCGGCATTGCTCACTACAACACGGCAGCCGAAATCGACGAAACGCTGGAAAGTGTGCATCGGGTCATCGCCATGCTCAGGCAGCAGCGCTCCTAACGCTGGCTTGAGCACTCACCGCATCTTGCCGCCGAAGCCGGTGAGGAACGCGGTGAGATTGTCGCCGAGTTTGTCGCAGAGGTAGCCGCCCTCCTGGACGATGACCGTCGGCAGGTCGAGCTTTGCGATGGCCTCGCCGATGCGCGAGAAGCCAGGCGTCGTCACCGAAAGTCCGCCGAACGGATCGCCCTCGAACGCGTCGAGGCCGAGCGCCACAACGAGCGCGTCGGGCGAAAAGGCACGGATACGCTGGAAGGCCACCTCGAGCGCTTCGAGAAACGCCGCGTCGGCGGATTTGCGCGGCAGCGGCAGGTTGAAATTGTAGCCGAGGCCGGGCCCTTCGCCGCGCTCGTCGGCATGGCCCCAGAAGAACGGATAGAAGCGCACCGGATCGGCGTGCAGTGAGACGGTCAGCACATCCGGCCGTGCATAGAAGATGCCTTGCGTGCCGTTGCCGTGATGCAGGTCGACATCGAGGATCGCCACCCGTGCGGCCCGTTTGCGCAGAACCTGCGCCGCGACGGCCGAATTGTTGATGAAACAGAAGCCGCCGGCAACATCGGCAAAGGCATGGTGGCCGGGAGGGCGGCACAGCGCGTAGGCGGCCGGTGCGCCTGATATCACCGCCTCGGCCGCATCGACCGCGCTCCAGGCGCTCCATAGCGCGCTCTGCCATGTCTCGCCCGAGATCGGGCAGGCGGTGTCGGCCATGTGATAGCCGGCCTGGCCGACCGCCGAGGCCGGATAGGAGCCGTTGCGCGCGATCGGATGGATGTTGGGGATCACTTCGGCCGAAGCGCCCTCGATGCGCTGCCAGCGCGCGTAGATATGCTCGAGGAAATCCAGATATTCCGGCGTGTGCACCGCCGCGGCCGGGCCGAGCCCATGATCCCGAGGTCGCTCGATCGTGCAACCCGCAGATAGTGCGCCGACTAACAATCTCTCGATGCGCTCCGGCTTTTCCGGATTGGGCTGTGCCGCGCCGCTCGAAAGAAAGGCCCTGGGGTCGTGGCGCTTCTGTTCCTCGGCATAGAAGGCTTTCATTCCTGATCCCCGTTTTCCGGCGCGTCGGCGAAAGCAAAGAAGGCCTCGCCGATGATTTTTTGGGTCTGTTCGTAGCTCGACCAGGCGATGCCCAGCCTCTCGTAGAAGGCCTTGGCCCCTTCATTGTCGGTGTCGACGGACAGCCGGAGATAGACGCCGCCTTCCTTCCGGCACTGCGCCGCAACACGCCGCAGCAGCCGCTCGCCGATCTTGCGGCCGCGAAAACGATCCTCGACATAGAGGTCCTGCACATAGACGCCAGGCCGCCCCATCCATGTCGAAAAGATCGGGAAATGCAGGCAAAGGCCGGCAAACTCGCCGCCCACTTCGGCGATCAGGGTGGAGAAAGCGGGCTTTTCACCAAAGCCGTAGGTGCGCAAATCATCTGCTGTCGAAATGATCTCCTCCGGCGCACCGATATGCGTGCCGAGTTTCAGGATCGCGGCGTGGATGGTTTCGACGTCTTCCACTCGGCCGGGGCGGAGGCGGATTTTGGGCGAGGCAATCATTTCAGGTTCATCTCAGATCAGCATCTCAAAACGCCACCCGGTCGCCGCCCTTGAGCGCCAGCATGTCGCGCGCTTCGGTGGGCGTTGCAACCTCCAGCGACAGCCCGTCGAGAATGCCACGGATACGGCGCACCTGATCGGCATTGGATTTCGCCAGCTGGCGGCCGTCATAGAGACTGTCCTCCAGCCCGACACGGACATTGCCGCCCATGGCTGCTGCAATTGAGATCAGCGGCATCTGCTGGCGGCCGGCGGCGAGCACCGAGAACTGGTAGCTGTCGCCGAACAATTTGTCGGCGATCCGCTTCATGTGGACGAGATTGTCCGGGTCGGCGCCGATGCCGCCCAATATGCCAAGGACGAATTGGATGAACAGCGGTCCCGACACCAACCCCCGATCGCGAAAATGCGCCAGCGAATAGAGATGGCCGACATCATAGCATTCGAATTCGAAGCGCGTGCCGCAGCCCTTTCCCAGTCTTTCCAGCACCGCTTCCATATCGGCGAAGGTGTTCTTGAAGATCGTGTCGCGGGTGGCTTCCAGCAGCTTGGGTTCCCATTCGTGCTGCCATTCCCTCGGCTTGTCGAGCATCGGGAACAGCGCGAAATTCATCGAACCCATGTTGAGCGAGCACATTTCGGGTTCGGCCCGCAAAGGGGCTGCCAGCCGCTGGTCCAGCGTCATCAGCGACGAGCCGCCGGTGGTGATGTTGATCACTGCATCGGTCGCCTGCTTGATGCGCGGCAGGAACTGCATGTAGACGTCCGGATCGGCGGTCGGGCGGCCATCCCTCGGGTCGCGGGCGTGCAGATGCAGGATCGAGGCGCCGGCTTCCGCCGCCGCGATCGCGTCTGCGGCGATCTGGTCCGGCGTCACCGGCAGATAGGGCGACATGGACGGCGTGTGCACCGAGCCGGTGACGGCGCAGGTGATGATGACTTTTCGCGGTGCCATTCTTACCCCTGGCCTCCGACCGGCAGGTCGAGCTCGGCGGCCAGAACCTCCAGCGAGTCACCGATGATGGAGATGATCTCGCCGACCTGCTCGGCCGTGACGATCATCGGTGGCGCGACCATGAAATTGTCGCCGTCGACGCCGCCCTTGACCCTGCGGCCATAGATGATCAGCCCGCGTTCATAGGCGAGGTCGAGCAGCCGCTGCGTGGCTTTCTTGTTCTGGTCGATCGGTTTTAGGGTCTCGGGATCGGCGACCATCTGGGCGCCGGTGAGCAGGCCCTTGCCACGCACGTCGGCAAGGAACGGAAACCGCTTCGCCAGGCCTTTAAGCCCGTCCATCAGCACATCGCCCATGGCTGCCGCATTGGCGATCAGGTCGAGCCGGTCCATTTCGCCGAGCACAGCCAGGCCGGCGGCACAGGCCAGCGGATTGCCGGCATAGGTGTGGCCGTGCTGGAAGCCGCCGGAGGCGAGCAACGGCTGCACCAGCCGCATCGGTGCGGCGAGTGCGCCAAGCGGCGCATATCCGGAGCCCAGCCCCTTCGACAAGGCGACGATGTCTGGCTTGCAGTTCCAGTGATCGCCGCCGAGGAATTTGCCGGTGCGGCCGACACCGCTCATGACTTCGTCGTGGATGAGCAGGATGCCGTAGCGGTCGCAGATCTCGCGGATGCGTGGATAATAACTGTCCGGGGCCACCAGCGCCGCGGTCGCCGCACCGCCGATCGGCTCCATGATGAAGGCAACCACGCTGTCTGGACCTTCCGCAAGAATCTTCTCCTCCAGCATGTCGGCATAGCGGATGCCGCGCTGCTCAATCGAGAGATTGTCGCGGTCGCGCCAGGCATTCGGCGCCGGCACGGTTGGCATCACCCGCATCATCGGCTCGAACGTTTCGGCCAGCGCATCGTCGCCGGTGATCGAGAGCGAACCCAACGTGCCACCATGATAGGAGGGGAAACGCGTGATCACCTTCCAGCGGCTGGCCTGGCCGGTGGCGACCGCCCATTGCCGCGCCAGCTTGATGCAGGATTCCGTCGCCTCCGAGCCACCGGAGACGAAGAAGATGCGGTCCATGCCCTCCGGCAGCTTGCCGGCCAACTCCCGCGCCAACTCCTCCGCCGGCTCGTTCTCGAAATGCAGCCGATAGGCGAAGGTGGCGCGGTCCATCTGCCGCTTCATGGCGTCGAGCACATTGCGATTGGAATGGCCGATATTGGCCACCATCGGGCCGCTCGAGCCATCGATGAAGCGGCGGCCGTCCTGCGTCCACATGTAGATGCCTTCGGCGCGGTCGATCAGCGGCCGGCGCAGGCTGGACAGATAGAACAGATGCGAGTCTCGCCGGGCTTCGGTTTCTTGAACGGCGGATTGGACTTTCGACATGTCAGGGCTTTCCGAGGTAACGATCGAGGACATTTTTCGTGACGCGTTCGACCATCGGGTCCTGTCTTAGCAGGCCGGCGACCCATTCGCAGCTTCCGGCATGGAACACCTCGCCCTTGCCGCGCGGGAAATTGACGATCATGCCGTTGCCGCGTTTGACCTTTTCCAGATTGGCGTCGCTCGCCTCGCCAAACAACGTTTCGGCGGTGAAGCGGCCGTCTTCGTCGGTGAGGAACTGGTCCTCGATCGGGATATCGGCGCTTTCCTCGACCTGGGATGCCATGCCGACGGCGAGAACCTGCAGGCCATCTGGCGCGCCGCTGGTCGCAGTCGGGTAGGGCAGGCCGCCGCGTATCTCGAAGTCGAGCCCGTCGACCTCATAGCCATAGACATGGCTGTCGGCGCCCAGCAGGTCGCCATAGTAGATGCCGGTGCCGGCGAAGGCCCAATGCTCGGGCCGGTAGACCGGGAAACCACGCACGCCGCGCGGTGCACAGCCGCCCCAGCCGGCATAGACACCGCGCGTCGCGTTGAGCCCGAAGGTCGCCGAACCCGGCCGGCCGATTTCCGGCGCCTCCCAGGAATTGGTGGCACGGGTGACGTCGCCGTCTGGGAGATAGGCCGGATCTTCGGCACGCGAGCGATATTTGTAGCAGACCTGCCGGCGGCCCTCGTCTTCGAACCGCGTCTGCCACATGAAATTGCCGGCAAAGCGCGCCGCATGGCCGCCGCGGGTCACATAGGCGTCGACGGCATCGCGCATTTCCCAGGTCCAGTATTCGTCATGGCCGACGAACACGGCGCAGTCATAGCCGTCGAGAATTTCCGACGAAAAATGCAGATCATGCTGGCTGGCGAGATCGACTTGATAGCCGGCCCGCTCGGCGAAGCGGAAAAAATGGCTGTCGTAGCTGGCCCAGCCGGACGAAGCGTATTTCTTCGAATGGCCGGTGGCGAGCGCCCACTCCATGTGCGGATAGCGCGGCACGGTCTTCGGCGGCACAGCGACCTCCAGCGGCACACGCGGCGCATCCTTGGGCAGCACGACGAAGCCACGGCACCAGGGGCGCTGCGTCGAGACGATGGGCGAATACTGGTTGCGATCCGGCCCGGTGATGCCCTGATAGTGGTTGGAGCCGCCCCAGGTGTTGTAGGCCAGCCATGTGCCTGTCGCCGCCACCTGGAGCACGCGGCCAGGTTTGCGGCCCGGCTGCGGGCAGACGATGAAAATATGGTGGCATTGGATCGGCTTGCCGTCGAGCCCGTCGGCGGTCAGCGTGACCCGATAGGCGCCGGACGGCCAGCCCGCTCCGACGCGAAATTCGAAGGATGGGTCCCAACCGCAGCCTTCAGCCGAACACTGGTCGGGTGTGTCCTGCCAGCGTGCCGCGATGCCCGATTTCTCGAATACTTTGTTTTCGCTGCCGCCATCTCGGGTGATTGTGATGCCGAACGTCGCAGCTGTCGAACTGACATGCAAAGCCACCGTTTCGCCGGCGCGATAGGAAAACCGGTCGCTGTAGCACCAGATCTCGCCGCGCTCGCCATCCATGCCTGGCCACTCGTAATAGTGGCCGCGCACCGCGTGGCGGCGCTGCTCCGGCGTCAGTCCGAAATCGGGGAATTCCGTGTTTGGGCTGGTCATGGTCATACTCAGGCGGAAAGATATTTCTTGAGGAAGCTGCGCGTGCGGTCCTTCTGCGGCGCGCGGAACATGTCGCCGGGCGGGCCTTCCTCGACGATCACGCCGTCATCCATGAACAGCACCCTGTCGGCCACTTCGCCGGCAAAGCGCATCTCATGCGTTACGATGAGCATGGTCATGTGTTCGGCGGCAAGCTGTTTCATCACCGCGTTGACCTCGTCGACCAGTTCCGGATCGAGCGCCGAGGTGGCTTCGTCGAACAGCATCACCTTGGGCTGCATCGCCAGTGCACGGGCAATGGCCACACGCTGCTTCTGGCCGCCCGAAAGCCGCGAGGGGTAGGCGTCGATCTTGTCGGCGAGCCCGACCTTGGACAAGAGGCTATGCGCCAGCGCATGCGCGTCACTTTTGGTCATGCCTTTTAGGATGATCGGTCCCATGGAAATGTTCTCGATCACGGTCAGATGCGGGAACAGATTGAAGTGCTGAAACACCATGCCCATCTGCTGGCGCACCTTGTTGATGTGCCGCTCGAAGGCATGGCCGTGCAGCTTCTGGTTGACCTGCACGCCGTCGAGCCAGACTTCACCGGAGTCCAGGGATTCCAAATGGTTGATGGAGCGCAGCAGCGTGCTCTTGCCGGAGCCACTCGGGCCGATGATGGCGACGATCTGCCCGCGATCGACCGACAGGCCTATGCCTTTGAGAACCTCGACGGCGCCAAACGATTTGCGCGCGCCGCGAACCTCGACCATTGGCCGCTGCG
>NZ_RZPB01000167.1:0-9423 GCF_003998535.1 Mesorhizobium sp. M7A.F.Ca.AU.002.02.1.1
ATTGAAGCATTGGCAAAGCCGACGAGCGAAAAAAGGCCGATCGAAGTGATCGACGACGCCGGTGGCGAGACGTCGGCGGGCAAGCAAGCTGAAAGTCGCGAAGAAGATCATGTCAGACCGATCACGGCAGCGGCCTTCGCCGCGGTGCCGAGCGATGCCGAAGGCGTCGAGCCGGCCGAGGAGCTTGCGCGGCTGCCGGACGATCCCGGCGTCGATCCGGACGAGGAAGCGGAGAAATCGCCGCGCCGGTTTCGGTTGTTTTGAGTTGGGCAGGCCGTCAGGCCGTTGGGGTATGGATCTATGTTTGAACGCGTTCTGTCGTTTCTCAGGGATTTGCCGGCCGGTGCCGGCACGCATGCCAGCACGGACGATCCGCGTGTCGCCGCCTCGGCGCTGCTCTACCATGTGATGAACGCCGATGGCGTGCGCCAGGATGTCGAGTGGGAGCGGTTCAAGGCGGTGCTGGCCGAGAGCTATTCGATCAGTGGCGCGGAACTCGAAGCGTTGGCCGCTGCCGGCGAGCGGGCCGACAATGAGGCGATCGATCTCTACGCCTTCACCAGCGTCTTGAAGCGCCATCTCGATGCCGATGCGCGCAAGGCTTTCATCGGCCTGATGTGGGAAATCGTCTATGCCGACGGCGAGTTGCACGAGCTCGAGGACAACACCGTCTGGCGCGTCGCCGAGCTGATCGGCGTCGAACGCCACGACCGCGTCGAGGCGCGCCGCAAGGCGGCGGCGCACGCGCCCGGCGCCACCGGAACATCGAGCGACGAATAGGATCTTCGCCTTCCCATGCCACGCCAGACGAGTTCGAAGCCAAAGATCCTGATCGTGCTGCATCAGGAGAGTTCGAGCCCGGGACGTGTCGGCCACATGTTGCTGGAAGAGGGTTTCGATCTCGACATCCGCCGGCCGCCGCTTGGCGACGCCTTGCCCGAAACACTGGACGACCACGCCGGCACGGTGGTGTTCGGCGGCCCGATGAGCGCCAATGACGACGACGAGTTCGTCCGCCGCGAGACCAACTGGCTGGAAATACCGCTGAGGGAGAACCGGCCATGTCTCGGCATCTGTCTCGGTGCGCAGATGCTGGTCAACTGTCTCGGCGGCAAGGTCGAGGGTCATGGTGAAGGGCTGGTCGAGGTTGGCTGGTATCCCCTGAAGGCGACCGAAGCCGGCAAGCAACTGATGCACTGGCCGGAGATGGTCTACCAGTTCCACCGCGAGGGTTTTTCGCTGCCCAGGGACGCGACGCTGCTGGCGACGGCCGAAACCTATCCCAACCAGGCCTTCCGCTACGGCGACAATGCCTGGGGCATCCAGTTCCATGGCGAACTGACCAGGGTGATGATGCAGCGCTGGGTGGTGCGCGGCGCGCATCGCTTCGAATTGCCCGGTGCCCAGCCCGGCCGCGATCATCTCGGCGGCCGGCTGATCTGGGACATGCATCTCAAGCGCTGGCTGGACGAGTTTTTGCGGATGATCTTCGGCAAGTCGAGCAGATAGCTAAACCGTCGTCTGAACGGATTTCAGGCGACCCGCTTTAGGTCTTTGTCTTCATGCATGTCGTTCTCCCAAAACCGGGGCCACTTTTGGGCGACATGCATTAAGGTTCGAGCACCGGCCGCAGGAAGCTGCGCTCATAGCTGAGAATGCTGCGATTGCGCTTTTCCATTTCGAACACGTCCTGGCATTCCGGGTCGGCAGCCATCCGTTTGCGATAGTCCTCGTAGTCGGCAAGACTCGGAAAGCTGAACATGGCATAGGCGATGTTGCTCGCCCCTTCGCTTGGAAGGAAATAGCCGTGATGGTTTCCGCCGAGGCGGTTGACCAGAGCTATCCAGCGACGACCATAATCTTCGAACTCGGCAAGCTTGTAGGGGTCGATGACGTATTTCAGGTAGCAAGTGATCATGAGAGCTCCTGTGGCATGGGCTAGGCATGTCGGCTGTCAACCGTGGGAAGATCAGTTGCGCCCGTTGAGGTGGCGCACCTTGCGCAGTTGCGGGAACAGCACCACCCACAGGCCCGCGACGGCGATGGCGCCGATGCCGCCGATCACCACGGCCGGCACCGTGCCGATCAGCGCGGCCATCGTGCCGGCCCGGAATTCGCCGACCTCGTTGGAGGCGCCGACAAAGACCTGGTTGACGGCGTTGACGCGGCCGCGCACCTCGTCGGGCGTCCACAGCTGGATCAGCGTCTCCCTGATGTAGACGCTGAACATATCGGTGGCGCCAAGGAAGACCAATGCCACGATCGACAGCCAGGTGATGGTCGACAGGCCGAAAACCACGGTGAAGGCGCCGAACGAGGCTGCAGCGGCCAGCATGATCATGCCCGCGTGGTTGCGAAGTGGATGCCCGGCCAGCCAGATGGCGACGCAAATGGCGCCGATGCTGGGCGCCGAGCGCAGCAGGCCGAGGCCCCACGGGCCGAGCTGGAGGATGTCGCGCGCATAGACCGGCAGCAGCGCCGAGGCGCCGGACAGGAGCACGGCGAACAGATCGAGCGAGATGGCGCCGAGCACGATCTTCTCGCTCCAGATATAGCTGAACCCGCCGAGCAGGTGCTGCATCGTCGGCTTGTCCGACTCGGTGCGCTGCGACGGCTTCGGGATGGTGAAGATCAGCAGCCCGGACACAAGCATCAGGACAGCGGCGGTTCCGTAGGCCGCTTCCGGCGACACGCCGTAGAGCAGGCCGCCGGCGACGGGTCCGACGATGGTCGCCGTCTGCCAGGCCGATGAATTCCAGGCGATGGCGTTGGCGAAATCCTGAGGCGGCACCAGATTGGCGAACAGCGAGGCCGAGGCCGGACCGAAGAAGGCGCGGGCGACGCCGAACATGGCAAGCACGCAGAAGATCGGCAGCGGCCCGCTGATGCCGCGCAGCGCCAGGAACAGCAGCGCCAGCGCGCACATCGCCTCCACCACGACCGCCAGCGCCATGATCAGGCGGCGGCCGAAGCGGTCGGCGGCGACACCGGTGACCAGCACCAGAAGCAGCGACGGCAGGAACTGGACGATGCCGACCAGGCCGAGATCGAGCGGGTCGCGGGTCAAATCGTACATCTGCCAGCCGACCGCGACGGACACGATCATGGTGGCGAATGTGGTGAGGAAACGCGCCGCCCAATAACTCAGGAAGGAGCGGTGGCGGAACGCGGCATAGCGCTGGTCCGGTGATATCTGTTCGGCGGTCATGATTTAAGAGGCCCCATTGCAGTGGCGTCAGCTGGCGGGGCACTTCCACGATGGGCGCTGGTCCGGCTGGCGGAACTTTTAGCTCAGTTCGCCGCGGATATGCGTCAGAATCAGTGCTGGATCAAGGAATTTTCAGCCTGCTCCATCGCCGGCACGCGGAAGTTACTGCCGCAGCGCGACGGAGATGGCGTCGAGGCCGCCGCGCAATTCGGCTTCCGTCGGCCAGCCGAAGCCGACGCGGAAGAAGCGTTTTTCCATCTCGAACCAGTGGCCGGGTCCGACATAGGTTCCATGGTTCTCCAGCAGGTTCGCATAGAACCGGTCGAGGTCGAAGCCGGGTTCGATATCGAGGCGCGGGAAGCCGACGACACCGCCTTCGGGCCTGATCCAGTCGACCAGCGGTTCGCGGTCGATCCAGGCCTGGACGATGTCGCGGCGCTTGGCCATTTCGGGCAGCAGTGTCGCCAGGAAGGCATCCCGGCGCTCGAGCATGCCGCGGGCAATGCCTTCGTCGATGACGCTGCCGCAGATGCCGATCTGTTCCTTTGCGGCGAGGAATTTTTCCTGAAGCACCGCATCCCTGGTGATCAGCCAGCCGATGCGGATGCCGGGAATGCCGAAGGCCTTGGACAATGACGAGACGCTGATCGCCTTTGGGCTCAGTGAGGCAGCCGTCGGCAGCCGCCTGCCGTAGGAGAGGTCGCGATAGGTCTCGTCGACCAGCAGATGGCAGCCGCGAGCCTCGGCAAGCGCCACCAGCGCATCGAGCTCGGCTCGGCTCATCATCGTGCCGGTCGGGTTGTGCGGGCAGGTGACGCTGATCAGCTTCGTGTCCGGCCGAATCGCGGCCTTGACGCGTTCGACGTCGATGGCGAAGCCTTCCTCGAATGCCAGGTCGACAAAGCTGATGGCGCAGCCGATCGCCCTTGGGGTTTCGATGTTGGTGGCGTAGTTGGGCCGGATGACGACGAGATGGTCGTTGGCCGACAAAAGCGAGGTCGAGATGATGAACAGTGCGCCGGCGGCACCGGCGGTGACCAGCACATCATCCGGCGAAATGCCGGCATCCTGCGCCGATATCAGTGCACGCAACTGCTTGTCGCCGCGATGCTCGCCATAGAAAAGCGTGAGATCGGGCAGCGACAGGCCGATGTCGGAGAGCTTCTGGTCGGCGATCGAGCTTTCGGAAAGATTAAAGCGGATACGGTCGTAGCCGTATTCTTCCGGTGCCTCTTTCTCGATCCCCATCCTGGTGTAGTTCATGGCTCACTCCCCAAGAGCAGTTCACCGTTTCACGGAAACGGCGACCCGCTCTAACTCCTTGTTTTTTTACGCAATTCCGGACGGAAAACCGTTTCACACTTTTCCTGGAATTGCTCTAGGAACCCGGCCACCTATCCAAGCCATAAAAATAGGAAGCCGGCCAAGGCGGATTCGCCGGCAGGCTTCTGTTCCAGTCGTCCTAACTGTTGGCTCAGGACTGAATGTTCAGGCCGAGGCCTTGGCCTTCCTGCCCTTGGCGGGCGCCTTGACGGGGGCGGCCTTGCGGCCGAGGCCGATCGACTTCGCCAGCAGCGAACGCGAGGCCGCGTAGTTGGGAGCGACCATCGGATAGTCCGACGGCAAGCCCCATTTGGCGCGATAGGCGTCCGGCGTCAGGCCGAAATGTACACCGATGTGACGCTTCAGCGATTTGAACTTCTTGCCGTCTTCGAGGCAGATGATGAAATCGGGCGTCACCGACTTCTTGGGATTGACCGCCGGGACCAGCGGGGCAGCCACCGGGACCGCAGGCTTGCCGAGCCCGCTTATCGAGGCGCTGACGCTGGCGATGAGGTCGGCCAGGCCGGAGGCAGGCAAGCGGTTCTTCTCGACGTAAGCGGACACGATGTGGGCGGTCAGCTCGAGCAGATCGATGTCTTTACGGGCACTGTTGCTATCGTCGGTCACTCTATTTCTCCGTCTACAGCGAATGACCTGAAAATCGGATTCGACTTCCGGAAAGGATCATGCGCGAAATCAAAATGCTATGGCGTCCTTCGTGCGTCCACGGGACGAATTGGCGTTGTTGTAGCGCGGAATTCCTAGTCGGCAAATCTGCGTATTGCAACGACTTGATGGCAGGTCACACGTTATTTTGAACAACTATATTAAACAATAACAGTATCAGACTATCAGCGCCTTGTCGCGCCACAAACGAAACCCGCCTTCGAAGGCGCGTGTGTTGTCGCCGCGCCTGGAGTCGGCGGGCAATTCATCGAGCTTGTCGACGTTGCCGCCGCCAATGACGACATAGTCAGGCTGCATGGCGGCACGGAGCCGGTCGACGACGTCGAAGACGTATTTGCGCCATTTCTTCTTGCCGCGCTTTTCCAGGCCGCGTTCGCCGACATAATCCTCGAAGCTCTTGCCCTTCTTGTAGGGCAGATGCGCGAGTTCCATCGGTTGGGCGACGTTGTCGGCAATCATCGCCGCACCGAGCCCGGTGCCGAGCCCGAGGAACAGCATGCGCCCGCCCTCGTAGCTGCCGATGGCCTGCATCAGCGCGTCATTGACCACTTTCACCGGTTTGCCGAACGCGCCCGCAAAGTCGAATCCAGCCCAGCCCTTGCCGAGATTGGCGGGGTCGGCGAGCGGCCTGTTGTGGTTGACCGGACCGGGATAGCCCATCGAGACGACGTCGTAGGACAGGCCTTCGGCGAGCTTCTTCACGGTATCGATCATCTGTTGCGGCGTCAGCCCCGGCCCCGAATCGGCGCGGCGCTCCGCGCCGCCGGCGCTGGTGAGGATCTTGACGTGCGAGCCGCCGATGTCGATCGTGAGCACGATCTTTTCAGTATCCGGCGTCTCGGTGCCCGATGCTGGTTGCTTCACTGCCTTGGCCATCGCGTGGTTCCTCTCACTTCACCGGATCGATCCAGCCATTGGGTGGCCCGAACCCGGCCATGACGTCCGCCGGTCCCCATGTCAGCGGCTCGTAGAGGTGCGGCGGCGTGGTGTCGCCAAGCACCGGGCCGACGATGCGCCAGGCCAGTTCGCTGGCGTCCTGGCGGGTGAACAGCTGGCCGTTGCCGTTCATGGCGTCGCCTATCAAGCGCTCATAGGGCGGCATGTCGCCCTTCGAGTCGTCGAGCGCCGTCAGTTCGACCTGCTCGCCGATCATGTCGTCGCCCGGCGCCTTGCGCTGTGCTCCGATGGCGATCACCACCTGTGGGTCGATGCGGAAGCGGACGTAGTTCTGGTCGGCGGGCTTGATCGGATCGAAGACATCGAGCGGCGGCCGCTTCAGCCGCACCACCACTTCGGTGACATGCACCGGCATGTTCTTGCCGGCGCGGATGAAAAACGGCACGTCCTGCCAGCGCCAGGTGTCGACGAAGAAACGCACCGCCGCGAAGGTCTCGACGGGCGAGTTCGGCGCCACGCCGGGTTCAGTGAGATAGCCGGTGAACTGGCCGCGCACGACATCGTCTTTGGTCAGCGTCCTGATCGCGCGCAGCACCTGCACCTTCTCGTCGATCAGATCGTCGGCGGAGCGGCCGACAGGCGGCTCCATGGCAAGCAGCAACAGGATGTTGAGCAGATGGTTCTCGATGACGTCCCTGATGCAGCCGACATCGTCATAGAAGCGGCCACGTCCCTCGACGCCGAAATCCTCGGCCATGGTGATCTGCACGCTCTCGACGTAATTGCGGTTCCAGATCGGCTCGAGGAGGGAATTGGCGAAGCGGAAATAGAGCAGGTTCTGGATCGCTTCCTTGCCCAGGTAGTGGTCGATGCGGAAGATCGACTGCTCGTCGAACACCAGATGCAGGACCCGGTTCAGCCAGCGCGCCGATTGCAGATCGTGACCGAAGGGCTTTTCCACCATCAGCCGCGCGCCATGCGCCGTGCCCGACTGCTCCAGCCCCTGGACGACGGTCTCGAACATGGTCGGCGGCACCGCCATGTAATGCAGCGGTCGCTGTGCGGTGCCGAGCGCGCTCTTCAGTTTCTCGAACGTCGCTCCGTCACGGTAGTCGCCGCTGACGTAGCGCAGCAGCGAGGCGAATTTGGCGAACGCTTTTTCGTCGATCTTGCCGAGCGCATTGACGATGCCGTCACGCGCGCGCGCCTGCAGTTGCTTGAGGTCCCAGGCATCGAAGGCGACGCCGATCACCGGTTCGGTAAGCGTGCCCTTGGCGACCATCTGGTAAAGGGCTGGAAATATCTTCTTGTGGGCGAGGTCGCCGGTTGCCCCGAAGAGCACCAGCGTGTCGGACCGTTCCTGGCTCATGCGCGTGTCTCCCCCGCTGTCCTCACTTGCCGGCCTTCGGCTTCTCGACATGGCCGCCAAAGGCATAGCGCATGGCGGAGAGCAGCTTGTCGGCGAATTCGGATTCGCCCTGCGAGGAGAAGCGGTCGAACAGCGCCGAGGACAGCACCGGAGCCGGCACGCCGGTGTCGATGGCCGCCTTCAGCGTCCAGCGGCCTTCGCCGGAATCCGAAACGCGGCCGCCGAAATTCACCAGGCCCGGATCGCTTTTCAAGGCGCCGGCCGTCAGGTCAAGCAGCCAGGAGCCGATAACGCTGCCATGCCGCCAGACCTCGGCCACCTGGGGAAGGTCGATGTCGAACTGATAGTATTGCGGGTTTTCCAGCGGGCTGGTCTCGGCGTCCGCCGTCCGTTGCCGCTTGCCTGCATTGGCCGATTTCAGGATGTTCATGCCTTCGGCATAGGCGGCCATGACGCCATACTCGATGCCGTTGTGCACCATCTTGACGAAGTGGCCGGCGCCGCTCGGTCCGCAATGCAGGTAGCCGAAGGGCGCGGTCCCGGCATCCCTGGACGGATTGGAGCCGGCATCGGCGCCCGGCGCCAGCGTGGCGAAGATCGAATCGAGGTGCTGCACCGCCACGTCGGGACCGCCGATCATCAGGCAGTAGCCACGCTCCAGGCCCCAGACGCCGCCGCTGGTGCCGACATCGACAAGATGGATGCCCTTGCCGGCCAGTTTCGCGGCCTGGTCGACGGCGTCGTGATAATAGGAATTGCCGCCGTCGATGACGATGTCGCCGGGCTCCATCAGGGCCGCCACCTGGTCGATGATCCTGCCGGTGATCGCCGCCGGCAGCATCAGCCACACACAGCGCGGCTTGGCCAGCTTGCCGATGAATTCTTCCATCGAGGCCGCCCCTGACGCGCCGTCGGTCACCAGGGCCGCGACGCTGGCCGGGTTGATGTCGTAGACGACGCATTCGTGGCCGTCGCGCATCAGGCGCCGGACCATGTTGGCGCCCATCCGGCCCAGTCCCATCATTCCGATCTGCATGGTTTCGTCCCTGTTTTCTAGGAGATTTGCGGGGTTATCGAGGGAAGGTCTGCTGGCTGTCCTGGTCGCCTGAGATGACGGAGAAGTCGACATTCTCCCAATCGCCGGCCCCGGGCCAGAAAAAAGTGAAGGTCAGCGTGCTTCCCTTGGGAAGGCCAGAGACGGGCAGATCGGCAAGATGGATGCCGAAATCGTTTTCTACCGTCTGGCTGTCGTGGGCGGTCGCCCAGTTGTCGGTGCTCCAATGGACTGTAGCCGGGGCCAACAGTTCGAAGCGCAGCGTCTTGCCGGCCGGGACCGTGCGGATCTTGTTGTTGAACCGCCATGTTCTGAACGGCGATACGGTCTTGTCCTCGATATAGCGCTTGACGCCTTGCGGGGGCATGTCGAAGACCGCGCCGTCGCGCAGCGAGCGCAACAGCTTGATATGCTCCGAATGCGCCCAGACCAGCGGCATGGCGCTGCCCGAGGGGCGGCCGTGCAGCAGTTCGCGCTCCGGCCTATCGGCGCCGTCCCAGACCTGCTCCGGCAACAGGCCGCCCGGTCCGGCCGAGCCTTCCAGCGCTGCCAGCAGGCTGGCTGCCTTTTCCCTGCGCCCGGCCGCCAGCTCATAGTGGGCGCGTTCGCCGGCCAGCAGCGGCCAGGGGCGACCCTGGCCGGTGCCGTCGAAAGGTGCGCCATCTTCATGCTCGCCATAGCCGTCGCCGTTGTAGCGGTACCAGAGCGGCCCTTGCGGCAGATCGCAGCGCAATTGCGCGTCGATGACCTTGACCGTGTCTGTCATGCGCGGGTCGTCGGCCGCCCGCAGACCGAAGCGGACAAGTGCAAGCGCATCCGGACTGACGATTTGCTCGGCCGGCCGGTCGGTGTCGCCGGGCGGCCGGTTCTTGATCGGGACATAGC
>NZ_RZPB01000168.1:0-9388 GCF_003998535.1 Mesorhizobium sp. M7A.F.Ca.AU.002.02.1.1
GCCCCCTCGGTCTCGCGCAGATCGGCAATGCGGTCGCGGCCGATGCCGCCGATGGACGTCTTGGACATATCGCTGTGCATGAAAACCCCTCTGGTCGATTCCTCTTAGCCAATCCGTGTCTGCATCCGCAATTGGCCGCGCATCTGTCCTGCGTTGGCTCAGCCTTTGGCGGCGGCGCTTGACCGTGCTGCCGAAGTCGGCGCCAATATGAGCGGGAATTGAGGGGGAGGGGTAATGAGGACGGTCATCTGTGTGGCGATGCACCTGTCGTCGGCGAGCGCGGCCTTCGCCTCGGGCGGCATCTGGTGCTCCACCGACGACCCGGCGGCGACATTCGAGGTCGAGGCCGGCGTCACCAGAGGCATGGGCGGGCCGACCTTCAACTTTCGCGGCAACCTCGAAATTCTGAGCCGGCCTGCCAGCGACAGCCTGCGCAAGACCGTGTTCGAGGATTCCAACCTGACGCAGTACTGGCTCGACGGCAAGGAATTGCGGCTGAACATCTATCGTGAGCACGAGGCCGCGCAAAAGATCAACTCGGTCGAACTGACGATCCTGACCAGGACCAGCGACGAAGGCGTCTACGACGGGAGCTATACGCTCTCCATCTACGACGCCGCAGCGGATACGGACCAGGACGGCAAACCGGTCGAAATCAGCGGCAAAGTGTCGTGCGGAGCGGAGTGAGCGGGGTCAGGCCGTGATGTCGATGACGCCGCAGTCGCCTGCCGCGCTGCCGAAGGCGACGCGGCGTTCTTCCTTGTCCCACATCATCGAGGTGATGGCGCCCTTGCCCGGCCGCCGCAACAGCACTTCCTTGGCGTCGGCAAAACGCACCGCCATCACCATGCCGTCATCATAGCCGACGGCGACGACATCCTGGCTCGGGTGACAGGCGACAGCCGTCACCATGGCATTGCCGCGCGTGCCGAGTTCCAGCGGTGCCTTGCCCATCGGCCCGTCCTTGCCGGAAAACGGCCAGACGATCGCCGCCGGCGCGCCGGAACTCGCAAGCCACTTGCCCTTTACGCTCCACGACAGGCTTTTGACCTTGCCGGGATAGCCGGTCATGCGCATGTGCTTGCCGTCGGCGAGCTTCCACCCGTGCAATGCGTTTTCTTGCATGGTGGTGACGAGGAAGGCGCCATCCGGCGAGAAGGTGATGCCGGTATGGGCGCCGGCCCATTCGAGTTCCACCGGCTTGCCCTCGGCGGCCGGGAAATGCAGCGTCGCGCCATTGTAGCGGGCGACGCCGAAGCGCATGCCCTTGGGCGAGAAGGCCAGCCCCTCCACCGAACGCGGATGGACGAATTCCCTGGTCTTGCCGTCGGCGAAGCGCACGAAGGCAGTCTTGCCTGAGGCATAGGCGATGGCGCCTTGCGGCCCGGCGGCAACGCTGGTGATCCACTTCCTGGCCGCGCTTGCCAATTCCGTGGCCTCGCCGCCCGTTTTCACGGCAAACACCTTGCCGTCCTCGCCGCCGGTGATCAGCCGGTCATTGGCCGCATCATGGAAGGCGGCGAGCAGCCCGTCATTGGCCTGAACCGTCTTGTGGCCATGGTCGAGCCGATGGATGGCGCCGTCGGCCATCGCGAAATGCGGCACGTCGCCGAGAAAGGCGGCGGCGATGCAATGGCCTTCGAGGTCTAGGGGGGCGACTGTGGGCATCAGGGAACCATTCCAATGAAGTTTGTTGCCATCCCCGGGAAGTCGCCAGCGCGGCCGGGTGTGGCGCCAACCTTCTCCCCTTGTGGGAGAAGGTGGATCGGCGCGCAGCGCCGAGACGGTTGAGGGGTGTTGGACGGATCGCCGTCGGTGCCCAGCTGGAGCACCCCTCATCCGACCGAGCTTCGCACGGCCACCTTCTCCCACAAGGGGAGAAGGACAGAAGGGGCAGCGCTAGCGTTATAAGGCTTGGAAATCAAGCCGCCTGGCAGGCGTCAAAACTCTTCTTCAGCCGCTCGGCGTCGAGTTCCCTGCCGATGAACACCAGCCGGCTCTCGTGCTTTTCGCCGTCTTTCCAGGCGCGCTGGTGGTCGCCTTCGATGATCATGTGCACGCCCTGGATGACATAGCGCTCGTCGTCGCCCTTGAGCGCGATGATGCCTTTCAGCCGCAGGATGTTGGGGCCTTCCATCTGGGTGATCTTCTCGATCCAGGGGAAGAATTTCTTCGGATCCATCTCGCCGCCGCGCAGCGACACCGATTGCACCGTCACGTCATGAATGTCCGAAGCATGCGCGTGATGGTGGTGGTCGTGCCCGTCATGATCATGGTGGTGGTGATCGTGGCCGTCGTGGTCATGATGATCGTGATCGTCATGCGCCTCGAGGAAGTGCGGATCGTTTTCCAGTGCCCGGGACAGATCGAAAGCGCCGCGGTCGAGTACTTCGGTCAGGTCAACGCCGGCGCGGGTGGTACGATGGATCTTTGCCGCCGGATTGATGGCGCGGATCGTTGCCTCGACCTTGGCGAGTTCTTCTGACGTGACGAGGTCGGTCTTGTTGAGCACGACGACGTCGGCGAAGGCGATCTGGTCCTCGGCTTCCTTGGAATCCTTGAGCCGCAACGGCAGGTGCTTGGCGTCGACCAGCGCCACCACCGCGTCAAGCCTGGTCTTGGAGCGCACATCGTCGTCCATGAAGAAGGTCTGCGCCACCGGCACCGGATCGGCGAGCCCGGTGGTCTCGACGACGATGGCGTCGAAGCGGCCGGGGCGGCGCATCAGGCCCTCGACGACACGGATCAGGTCGCCGCGCACCGTGCAGCAGATGCAGCCATTGTTCATCTCGTAGATTTCCTCGTCGGATTCCACGATCAGATCGTTGTCGATGCCGATTTCACCGAACTCGTTGACGATGACGGCGTAGCGCTTGCCGTGGTTTTCCGACAGGATGCGGTTGAGCAGCGTCGTCTTGCCGGCGCCGAGATAGCCGGTGAGAACGGTTACGGGGATTTGCGTCTGTGCGTCGCTCATGGCTTGCCTCGAAAGTGCTGGGCCGCAAAAGATCCGGCCCTCAAAAGGGATTGTCGGTTCCATATAGGATGTGTGCCGGGCTTTTGCACGGGGCAAACCGATGGGCCAAACCGGCTTGCTACAATACCGGATTTTGACTGGCGAAAGCCGCTGTGATTGCCTAGCTCGGGATGCGGAAGGTCAATTTGAGAGGCAAGATATGTCCGGCAAGCCATCCTCCTTCTCATTGAGCCGGCGCCAGGCGCTCGGGTTGATCGCGGTCACCGCCGGAGGTGGTGCCTTCCTGCCGGCCTCGGCAATGGCCGCTCAATCTTCGGCTGCCCAGGCTTCACCCTATGCCGGACTGGCCTTGTTCGAAAACGGCGCCGGTGTCTGCACCATTACGCCTGAAGTGACCGAGGGACCGTTCTATTTCGACCCGAAACTCGAACGTGCCGATGTCACCGAAGGCAAGAAAGGTATTGCCCTTGACGTCCGGCTGCAGGTTGTCGACGTGGACTGCCGCCCACTTGCCGGCGCCCGCGTCGATATCTGGCATTGCGACGCGCAGGGCGCCTATTCCGGCTATCCCGGACAGGGTGACGGCCGCGACGTCGACACGTCGGGCCAGACCTTCCTGCGTGGTTGGCAGAAAACCGATGCAAGCGGCATCGTCTCCTTCGCCACGATCTATCCCGGCTGGTATCGCGGCCGCACCACCCACATCCATTTCAAGGTCTTCCCCGACGACAGGTCGGTGATGACCGGCCAGTTGTTTTTCCCCGACAGCCTCAGCGAGCAGATCTTCACCTCTGTCGCGCCCTACAATGACCGGCCCGGCAAGCGCGACACTTCAAATGCCGATGACGGCATCGCCAGGCGGGCCGGATCGCAATCGCAGGCTGCGCTGCGCGAGTTGGAGGATGCCTATCAGGCGCTGATGATCGTGGCGGTGAAGTCCGGCTGAGCGTTCCCTCACGCACCTTGTCAGCGGCGAAAACTCCGGTCACGAATTCGTTTGTCATCTAACTGAAATAAACATCTGGCATTAGCCACGGCGGACACCACAATGCTTGCCGGCAAAGCTGTTTGAAGCACCGGAATCTTTTTGATCGTCGATTGCCAACCGGCCGGCTGCCTCTATGCTGCCCGCACCGGTACGGCCGAAGAGGGAAGACCATGGCCAAGGCGGACAAGACTGCGACAATGAGCCGGCTGCATTCCGCGGCAAGGCTGGCAAGGACGGCGCTGGCTGCCCGGCTTCTGGCGCACGGCTTCTATGCCGGCCAGGACCAGATCATGCTGGCGCTCGACCGTGAGGACGGCCAGACGCCGGGCAATCTTGCCGGACGTCTCGGCGTGCGCCCGCCGACGATCACCAAGACCATCAACCGGCTGCAGGCCCAGGGGTTCCTGGAGAAGCGCGCTTCTGAAGCCGATGCCCGCCAGGCCCACATCTTTCTCACCGATACAGGCCGCGACATCATCCACGCCATCGAGAAATCGGTGAAGAAGACCGAAAAGCAGGCGCTGAAGGGCCTCGACAAGAAGGACCAGAAGTCGCTGTTCAAACTGCTTGCCCGCATCGAGGCCAACCTCTCGAACGAGGAATTGGTGCTCATCGACGACGACGCCGAGTCGGACGACTGACCGGCGGATTGTCGCGGCAGGCGATCAAGCCGCCGCGGCAGAGCCCTGGATCAGCGACGACCAGCGTCCCGGTGTCATGCCGAACGCCTTCTTGAACTGCCTGATGAAATGGCTCTGGTCGCTGAAGCCGGCTTCGACCGCGATCTGCGCCAACGGTTCGCCGGCGGCGATCATCCGCCGCGCACGCTGAAGCCGGCGCATCACCAGGAAGCGATGCGGACTGGTCGAGAACGCCGCGCGGAAATGCCGTGACAAGGCATAGCGGTCGAGCCCGGTTATGGCTTCCAGTTCGCCGGAGCGCACCGGCCGGGTCAGGTTTTCCGTGAGATAGTCGCGCGCCAGTGCAGCCGCCCGCCACGCCGTCCTGGTCATCGGCTTTGCCGGCTGGCCACCATGCCGGGTCAGGCTTTGCATCAGTTGGACCAGGAAATCGTCGACGAACAGGTCGTCGAGTTCCTGCTCCAGCGGCCCCAGCGCCGAAAGCAGCGTTGCGCAAAAGGCGGCGTCCGTCACCACGCCATCCCTCACAAAAGGCAGCGAAGCGCCGCCGAGGCAGTCGAGCATCAGCGACGGCTCCAAATAGAGCATTCGGTAGCGCAGGCCGTCCTCGGTGCCGGCGCCGCCGTCATGCAGTTCGTCGGGGTGTAGCACGATGATCTGGCCTGGAAGGCTGTGACGCGCAGCACCAAGATAGCGAAACGTCTGCACACCGTGCAGCGTTACCCCGATCGCATAGGTGTCGTGGCGATGCAGGTCGAACGCGCTGCCATGGAAGCGTGCCTCGATCCGCTCCATGCCTGCGGGATCGGGGGCGGAGATAATACGGTTTTCCGCCGCATCGATGCACAAACGTCCAAGACCCTCGAAGGCCTGGCTGTCTAGATCGTGCGACATCGTCTCCTTAAGCCTCGCATTGGGGCACAAACCGAATGGCCAATGTCTCATGTTCGATACGAAATTTGCAATCGTGCTCAGGGAAGATCTGGCGGTCTGGCAGAAACTCAACGTCACCGCCTTCCTGACCAGCGGCATCGTCGCGCAGTTTTCCGATATCATCGGTGAACCCTATCGCGACCGCGCCGGCAATCTCTATAACCCGCTGTCGATCCAGCCGGTCATCGTTTTGTCCGCCGACCAGGCCACGCTGGGCACGATCCACCGGCGCACATTGGAGCGCGGCGTGACCACCTCGCTCTATGTCGAGGAGATGTTTTCGACCGGCTTTGACGCGGCCAACCGCGCCGTCTTCGCCGAATTTGCGCCTGAAGACGCCAAGGCGGTCGGGATCGCGCTTCGCGCCGACAAGAAGCTGGTCGACAAGATCACCAAGGGCGCCCGTATGCACCCGTAGCTTCAGAGGCATCGACTAAGCCTGCCGCCGACACTTGTTGTGCCAGCCGGCTTTGGCGTGGCGACAGCCGACAATTGGCTTGCCGGGAGCCGGCAATTCCCGCAAAGGTGGGTCCAGCCCAGCTCCCACCCGGCCTGCAAGTGAGTGCTCCCCAAAGACATGTAGAAAGCGCGACGCCCCCGGTGGCGATCCTGTGCATGCTTTCCACTTACGTCTGCTTCACCTTCCTCGACACATCAAGCAAATACCTCGTCCTCGCCGGCATTTCCGTGCTGGTCGTTGCCTGGGTGCGCTTTGCCGTGCATGTCATCCTGGTCGGCACCCTGTTGCGCGGCTGGCGCCAACCCATGCGGTTTCGCCCGATCAACCTGCCTGCGCATATCCTGCGCGGGGCTTTCCTGTTCGGATCGACCATATTCAATGTCCTGGCGCTCAAATCCCTGCAACTGGCCGAGACAACCTCGATCTATTTCTTTGGGCCGATGGTGATCACGGCGCTGGCCGGTCCGCTGCTTGGCGAGTGGGCGGGCTGGCGGCGCTGGCTGGCCATCCTGGCGGCCTTTGCCGGCGTCCTCATCATCACCCGACCGGGCGTCGGCGTGTTCGGCATCGGACATCTCTTCGCGCTCGGCTCGATGCTGTCGAACTGCTTCTACGTCATCATGACGCGCCGCATGTCGGCGACCGAGACATCGGAGAGCCTCATCCTGTTTTCGGCGCTGGCGCCGGCGCTGCTGCTGTTGCCCCTGCTGCCGTTTTCGTTTTCCTTGCCGCATGACGGCTGGCACTGGTTCGTGCTGCTGATGCTCGGCGTGTTCGGCGGCGTCGGTCACTGGCTGCTCGTCCAGGCCTACCGGCTGGCGACGACCACGGCTTTGGCGCCCTATCCCTATTCGCAGATGGTGTGGATGATCATTTCCGGATGGATCGTCTTCAAGCAGTTTCCCGACCGCTGGACGCTGGTCGGCGCCGCCATCATCGTCGCCAGCGGCCTCTACATCGTCCATCGCGAGCATAGGCTTCGGCTGCGGAGCCGCGCGGCCTCGGACGTCGAGGCCGAGGCGTTGGCAAAAAAACTTTGATTTGCCCCCGATCGGTGGCATAACGCCGCCTTTAAACAGTTTAGGTCTGGAAAGTCAGGTCCGGGGAGCACACGTCGCTGGCACAAAAAATCAAGCTTTCGACGATCGCGGATGCGCTCGGCGTGTCCACGGCCACGGTCTCGCTGGCGCTGCGCGACAGCCCTCTTGTTGCCGGGACCACCCGTGACCGCATCAAGGAACATGCCCGCGCCATCGGCTATATCTACAACCGACGCGCCGCCAGCCTGCGCACCTCGCGTTCCGGCATTGTCGGCGTCGTCGTGCACGACATCATGAACCCGTTCTTCGCCGAGATCCTGCGCTCGATCGAAAGCGAGCTCGACCGCAGCCGGCAAACCTTCATCCTGTCCAACCACTATGATCAGCTCGAAAAGCAGCGCACTTTCATCGATACGCTTTTGCAACTCGGCGCCGACGGCGTCATCATGTCGCCGGCGATAGGCACGCCGGCTTCCGACATCGTGATGGCCGAGGAGAACGGCCTGCCGGCTGTGCTGATCGCGCGCACCGTCGAGGGTGCCGACGTGCCGGTCTTTCGCGGCGACGACTCCTATGGAACAGGCCTCGCCACCAATCACCTGATCTCGCTCGGCCACAAGCGCATCGCCATGATCGGCGGCACCGACCAGACCTCGACCGGCCGTGACCGCTACCAAGGCTATGTCAACGCGATGGAGGCGGCCGGGCTGGAAGTCGGGCCGTCCTGGCGCATCGCCGGGCCGCGCACCAAGCAGGCCGGCTTCGAGGCCGCCGGGCAGTTCCTGGCGCTGAAGGACAGGCCGACAGCTGCCTGCTGCTGGAACGACCTCGTCGCCATCGGTCTGATGAACGGCATTGCCCGCGCCGGCCTGGTGCCGGGCGTCGACATCTCGGTCACCGGCTATGACGACCTCGAAGAGGCGGCGATCGCGACGCCGGCGCTGACCACAGTCTGGAACGGCCAGCGCGAGGTTGGCCGCCGCGCCGCCAGCGCGCTGCTCGACAAGCTCAACGGCCAGACGGTGCGACCCTCGCAGGAATTGATCAAGCCGGAACTGCATGTGCGTCAGTCGACCGGCAAGCCGGTGGAGCGTGCATGACCAAGGCCGAACAGTTGCAGACCGTCGCCATCCTGGTGCCGGGCGATTTCAACGACCACGCGGTCGACCGCATCAACCGCACGTTCAGGCGTGTCAGAATTGAACGCGCCGATCCGGCGCTCGTCACCGACGAGATGCGCAGTGATGTGCGCGGCATCGCTTCGTTCGCCGGCATCAACGCGGCGATGATGGACGCATTGCCCAACCTCGAACTCATCGCTTCCTTCGGCGTCGGCTATGATTCGGTCGATGTCGGTCATGCGGCGGCGAAAAACATCATGGTCACCAACACGCCCGACGTGTTGACCGAGGAGGTCGCCGACACCACGATCGGGCTGTTGATCAACACCATCCGCGACCTGCCGCGCGCCGAGACCTGGCTGCGCGACGGCAGCTGGGTGCGCAAGGGCAACTATCCGCTGAGCCGGCTGACCTTGCGCGGGCGCAGTGTGGGTATTTTCGGCATGGGCCGCATCGGGCAGGCCATTGCCCGGCGTCTGGAGGCCTTTGGCTTGCCGGTCGCCTACCACAACCGGCGCCGTGTCGAAGGTCTTTCCTACCACTATCATGCGACCCTGAAAGGGCTTGCCGAAGCCGTGGATACGTTGATTTCGGTCGCGCCGGGCGGCGCCTCGA
Organism: Mesorhizobium sp. M7A.F.Ca.AU.002.02.1.1; assembly: GCF_003998535.1. Taxonomy (NCBI): domain Bacteria; kingdom Pseudomonadati; phylum Pseudomonadota; class Alphaproteobacteria; order Hyphomicrobiales; family Phyllobacteriaceae; genus Mesorhizobium; species Mesorhizobium sp. M7A.F.Ca.AU.002.02.1.1. Next base: position 8,776 of record NZ_RZPB01000168.1, read on the forward strand.
CGGAGAAGGCGGTCAATGCCGAGATACTGTCGGCGCTTGGCGCCAACGGCGTCTTCGTCAACATCGGCCGTGGCAGCACGGTCGATGAGGCAGCGCTTGCGGCAGCCCTTGCCAACGGCACCATCGCCGCTGCCGGCCTCGATGTCTTTGCCGACGAACCGAACGTGCCCAAGGCGCTGCTCGACGCGCCCAACACCTCGCTGCTGCCGCATGTCGGCTCGGCCTCGGACCATACACGCCGCGCCATGGCGGATCTGTGCGTCGACAATCTGGTGTCCTGGTTCACCGAGCGCCGGCCGCTGACGCCGGTGCCCGAGACGGCGCATGTGAAGGCTAGAAACTGATCGGTGGCTGCCACATTTATTAACGTCAGCTTAACCCTTTGGAATCATTGTTCAACCTGTCCGTGTACGTGGATGAAGAATGATGAAAGCACTTTCCGCATTGATCGCTGCCGCAGCGCTGTTTGGTGGCATTCAGCTGTTTCATGGCGGCAGCCGGGAAAGCGTAGCCAACGAGGCCGCCCCGTCCAACAGCTACAGGCTGGTCGCCAATGGCGATGAGGCGGTCTGTGCAGTCAGCCGCGGGGCCGAAATTTCGGACGGTTTGTCGT
>NZ_RZPB01000169.1:0-9381 GCF_003998535.1 Mesorhizobium sp. M7A.F.Ca.AU.002.02.1.1
AGATAGTCGACCTCGACGCCACGATCCTTGAAGATTTGCACGGCGGTGGGGGAGAGTTTGTCTGAGACGAGAACGCGGGGCGCCATGGCGGCCTCCTTGAAATGGATTTGATCCTGATGGGAGTGGGCGGCCCGAAGGCCGCCGCGAATGATCTCAGGCCGCCGCTTTGAGCGACGCCTTCTGTGCGGCGAATGCCCAGTCGAGCCAGGGCAGCAACGCTTCGAGATCCGACGTCTCGACCGTCGCGCCGCACCAGATGCGCAGGCCGGGCGGTGCGTCGCGATAGGCACCGATATCATAGGCGACGCCTTCCTTGTCGAGCACCGACACCAGCCCCTTGGCGAAGGCCGCCTGCCCGTCGGCGTCGAGCGCGGACACGTCCGGATCGGTGAAGGACAGGCAGACGGACGTGTTCGACCGTGTCGCCGGCTGGACGGCGAGATGACCGAGCCAGGAGGACTTGCCGACAAAGCGATCGAGGACGGCCGCATTGGCATCCGCCCTGGCGATCAGCGCGTCGAGGCCGCCGGTCGACTTCGCCCAGTTGAGCGCATCGAGGTAATCCTCGACGCACAGCATCGAGGGCGTGTTGATGGTCTCGCCCTTGAAGATGCCTTCGATCAGCTTGCCGCCTGAGGTCAGGCGGAAAATTTTCGGCAGCGGCCATGAGGGCTTGTAGGTTTCCAGCCGCTCGACAGCGCGAGGCGACAGGATCAGCATGCCGTGAGCGCCCTCGCCGCCCAGCACCTTCTGCCAGGAGAAAGTGACGACATCGAGTTTTTCGAAGTCGAGCCTCTGCGCGAATGCGGCGGAAGTCGCATCGCAGACGGTCAGGCCCTTGCGGTCCGCGGGAATGAAATCGCCGTTCGGCACGCGAACGCCCGACGTGGTGCCGTTCCAGGTGAACACCACATCGCGGTCGAAATCGATCTTGGTGAGATCAGGCAGCTCGCCGTAGCCGGCTTCGATCTTGCGCACGTCGGCGAGCTTCAATTGCTTGACCACGTCGGTGACCCAGCCGGAGCCAAAGCTCTCCCAGGCGACCATGTCGACGCCGCGCTCGCCGAGCAGCGACCACAGCGCCATCTCGACCGCACCGGTGTCCGACGCCGGCACGATGCCGATGCGGTAACCCGCCGGGACCTGGAGAATCTCCCGCGTCAGCTCGATCGCCTGTTCGAGCTTGGTCTTGCCGATCTTGGCGCGGTGGGAACGGCCGAGCGCAGCATTTCTTAGCGCCTCGACCGACCAGCCGGGGCGCTTTGCGCAGGGACCTGAGGAGAAATTGGGGTTTGCCGGACGGAGTCCGGGCTTCGTATGCGTCGTCATCGTGGTCTATCCTTCCAGATAGTGGCCCCTCGTTGGGGAGGGGTGGCCCACGGACGGCGATATTCGTTCGGGCTTCAGGCGTCAAGAGGAAAGTTTTTGTCGTTGCCGGGATACCGGCGATCCCCGATCAGGATGTCGTGACTTCAAACGCAAACGACGGACCCCATGATCCGCCGTGCTGGTCCTCGTACTCGCCGCGCCTACCAGAGATCGTAGCGCAGCCCGACCTTGACCTGATGATAATCGAGGCCCTTTTTGAACTCAGGGTTGCCGACAGCGTCTGCTGTCACGTATTTCGCGGAAGGCAGAGCCGTGTATTGATAGCCGACATCGACTGCAACATTCTTGCTGACCTGATAAGCAAAGCCGGCGCCGAGCGTATAGGCGAAGCTGAACTGCTTCTCCGACTGCGTCGTCCCATCATAGCCGTTTGGATCGTCGCATTCAAAGATGGTCGTGGTTGTACCTGATGTTGTCGATGAATTCTGACAGTTGCGAGCGCCTTGAGCGTACTTGTAGGTGCTGTACGCTATGCCGACACCGCCTCCGACATAGGGCGTGAAGCCGACATAAGTGCCCAGGTCGACAAAGGCGCTGGCCATCACATCGTAGGCCTTGTTGTTGCCGTCGTTGGAGCCTTCGCATCCACGGGTGCTTGGGCCGGCGAACGCGCTTGTGCTGCCACCGCTGGTGACAGTCACCGTCTGCGTTCCATCGCAAGTACTGTCGAATTTGCTGGCGAATTTGCTTGTCGGCAGCAGACCGAAATTCAATTCACCACGGAAGTAATCGTTGAAATGGTAGCCCATACCTATCGAACCAGACAGCGGGCTGGTATCCGTAACCAGACCGGCCGGAGTTTCCGAAAATTCATAGGGCTTGTTGAAGGCATAGCCGAGATCACCGCGCAGATACCAGCCGGAGCCGACCTCGACCGGGACGTAGTCGGGCGCCTGGTCGACATAGATCGGCGGATCGTAGTCGGCCGCGTGCACCGGCGTCAGCGGCAGGAGGGCTAGTGCACCGAGCGCCAGCGCCATACGCGATGTAAGTTTCATGGTCCCCGACTCCCGAATTTGGCGCAGCCCGCAATCGCAGCGGCAGCCATCGTTTCAAGGAGCATTGTTAACCATAGTGGTTAAGTGGCGGTTAAGGCTAACAGAGCGTTAGCGAATTCATTTCCCCTGTCGATTCCAGGCGGCCAACGAAAAACCGCCCGGCTGAGGCCGGGCGGTTTGTGAAGAATTCAAGTAATGTAGATGCTGTTACTTGGTGTAGATCGGCTCGGGTTCGGGCTGGTAGGCAACGACCGGCGCGGCGCAACCGTTGTTGCCACCGAACTGGTAACGCAGGCCACCGCGCACTTCGTGTGTGTTGATGCCACGATCGAAGCCGGGACCGGAGCTGGTGATGTTCCAGTCGAACATGCGGCCGCCCTGGATATGGGAGAAGCGGTAGCCGGCATCGAGAATGATCTTGTCGGTCAAGCAGTACGAAGCGCCGGCCATCAGACCGTAGGCGAAACGCCAGCTTGATCTGCCGGGATTGAACTCGGTGGTGTTCGGGTCGTAGACATCATCCCACTTGACGCGGGCGCCGCCGATGCCGGCGCCAACGTAAGGCGTGATGCCATGGTAGGTGCCGAGATCGACATAGGCGTTGGCAAGCAGTAGCAGGGCGCTCATCTTCGATACTTCGGTCGAAGTACCGTTGATATCCGAGGTGCCGCCGTTGAAGTTCGACTTGAACCAATAGTCGGCGGTCAAATCGGTCCGGAAGTGATCGTTGATCTTGTAGCCGACGCCGGCGCCGAGCGAGAAACCGCCCTTGAGCTTGCCGAAATCGAAGCTTCTGGTGCCGGGCGTAACCGTACAGTTACAGGGATCGACGGTGTAGGTCATATAGTCGATGCCGCGCACGGTCGACTTGTGATAGTCGATGTCGCCACGGATATACCAGCCGCCGACTTCTACCGGCTGCTCGTAGACGGCCTGAGGCGGAGCCTCTTCGACGATCGGTTCCGGCAGGTCGGCCGCGAACAACGGCCCCGCCAGGCCTGCGAACAGTAAGGCGAGCAGGGCCTTTCTTGCTGTCTTGAACATGCTTGTCACCCCTGAGAAGCTCGGAACGGCAAACCCGCCCGAAATGCGATTGGCTTTCAGTCGTGGATAATGAATTGCAAAGGTTAAAAGGCGTTTAACCCTGTTGCTTAACCACGAATCTCGAAACTTCTGGGGACCGGCGCGAGATTTCCGAACAGCGAACAGACTGGGAGCCGACAAGAAAAAGCCCGCCGAGAGGCGGGCCTTGGACAGGTTCAGGCGACGACGTCCTGCCGGGCGCTGTGGGGGTCAGGCGGCGCTGCGCGTTTCCGAGATGATGTCCACGATGCCATTCACCACGGACTCGACCAGTTGCGGGTCGTCGCCCTCGGCCATCACGCGGATCAGCGGCTCTGTCCCGGATGGCCGGATAACCAGCCGTCCGGTCTTGCCGAGCCGGCTACGCGCGTCTTCGATGGCGGCCTTGACCGGCGCCTCCTCGAGCGGCTTGCCGCCGGAAATGTGAACGTTCTTCAGGAGTTGCGGCACGGGTTCGAATTTCTTCGACAGTTCGCTGACCGGCCGGCCCTGCCGCTTGATGCAGGCCAGCACCTGCAGCGCCGAAACCAGGCCGTCGCCGGTGGTCGAAAAGTCGGACAGCACGATATGGCCCGACTGTTCGCCGCCGACATTCAAGCCATGCGCGCGCATATGCTCGACGACATAACGGTCGCCGACCTTGGTGCGGTGCAATTGCAGCTTCATGTCGCCGAGGAAGCGTTCGAGGCCCAGATTGGACATGACGGTTGAGACGACACCGCCGCCGGCAAGCCGCCCGCTCTGGTGCCAGGATTCGGCGATCAGCGCCATGATCTGGTCACCATCGACGATCGCGCCGTTTTCATCGACGATGACGACGCGATCGGCGTCGCCGTCGAGCGCGATGCCGATATCGGCGCGCACTTCGTGCACCTTCTTTTGCAGGCCGGCCGGGTGGGTCGAGCCGCATTCCTTGTTGATGTTGAAGCCGTTGGGCTCGACATTGATGGCGACGACTTCGGCGCCCAGTTCCCACAGCGCCTCGGGCGCCACCTTGTAGGCCGCGCCATTGGCGCAATCGACGACGATCCTCAAGCCCGCGAGCGACATCGAGCGCGGCAAGGTGCGCTTGGCGAATTCGATGTAGCGGTCATGCACGCCGTCGACGCGCTTGGCGCGGCCAAGCCCGTCGGAGTCGGCGAGCGCCAGTTCGATATCCCTGTCGAGCATGCTCTCGATGCGCTCCTCGATCTCGTCGGAGAGCTTGTAGCCGTCGGGTCCGAACAGCTTGATGCCGTTGTCGTAATAGGGGTTGTGCGAGGCCGAGATCATGACGCCGATATCGGCGCGCAGCGAACGCACCAGCATGGCGACAGCCGGCGTCGGGATCGGGCCGAGCAGGAACACGTCCATGCCGGCGGCACAAAGACCGGCGACCATGGCATTCTCGATCATATAACCGGAAAGCCTGGTGTCCTTGCCGAGCACGACACGATGTCGATGGCTGCCGCGCTGGAAAGAAAGGCCGGCGGCCATGCCGACCCGCATCGCGATTTCAGCGGTCATCGGAAACTTGTTGGCGCGTCCGCGAATGCCGTCCGTGCCGAAATAATTCCCTGCCATGCCAGTCAGCTTCCTCGACGTTTCTTCCCCGGCACGTCATGCCACAAGTGGCCAGGGCGCTATGATCACATTGTGTGATTATACGTTACCAATCCTTAGAAAACCATTGTTGTGCACTGCACACAACGTGGCCGCAACCTGACATGCCCAGACTGCCATGCTGCAATATACAAGTCATTCGAGCCTTTCAGCGCGGATGCACCAGGAAAATCTTGCTCTGAACCAGGCAACGGACAACGATTTCATCACCTTATCGGGAGAAGCCGATTTTCGGCGATATATACGCCACTTAGCATCTGGCGCAACCGACCGTTGAGCGTTATTGATTTGCAGGGACGTATCATGGGCTGCTGCAACGGAGAAACGCTATGCTCATCCACCGACTTGCCACTTTGACCGGCCTCGCCGTCGCGACCTTGTTCCTGGCCGCGCCAGCCAACGCACTGACGATGGCCGAGTGCAGCACGAAGTATAACGCCGCCAAGGATGCGGGGACACTGGCCGGAGCGACCTGGAACCAGTTCCGCAAGGCTCAGTGCGGTACCGACGCCGCAGCGACGACCGACGCCAAGCCGGCCGATGCCAAGAAAGCGACCGACACCACGAAGGCTGCCGCCGCGGCGGACGACAGCACGGCCAAGGGCCTGACGGCGAAGGAATGCAGCACCAAGTATCAGGCGGCGAAGGCTGCCGGCACGCTGAACGGCATGAAGTGGAACGACTTCCGCAAATCCGAATGCGCCGCCGGTGCATCCGCCGCTGCCGCCGCCAAGCCGGCGACCACCAAGGCCGCCGCGGCTCCCGCCGCTCCCGCAGACAATGGCGGCAAGGGCCTGAGCATGGCCGAATGCAGCACCAAGTATCAGGCCGCCAAGACGGCCAACACGCTGAACGGCATGAAGTGGAACGACTTCCGCAAGACCGAGTGCGGCGCAGCCGCCTCGGATGACGACACCGTGCCGGCCGCCGACGAGGCGAGCTACACCAAGGAGCCGGCGAAGCCGACGACGGCTGCGCCCAAGGGCGTCACCTTCCCGTCCGCGATCTCGCCGAAATATACCAGCGAGACCCCCGGAAAGGGCCGTATGCACACCTGCCTCGACCAGTACTATGCCCTCAAGGACGCCAATTCGCTTGGCGGCCTGAAGTGGATCCAGAAGGGCGGCGGCTTCTACAGCCTGTGCAACGCCAAGCTGAAGAGCTGATCGCTTAGCCATAGTCTCCAAACAAAGGCCCGCGCATCGCAAGATGCGCGGGCCTTTTTTGTTGCGCGAAGACGCACACTGCCTTGCTCGCATCTGCATGTCGCCGGGCTGCCGGCATCATCAATTCGCCTACACTGCCCACCGCCAAGCTCATCGGTAGTCCGTAAAGATTCTGGTTGAACATATAGAGAACAAACCATATACAAAAAGACGTCAAACTTATTATCAACCAGGAGGGTCTTATGCACGGTTTGAAATTGGCGGTATTGGCTGCGACCGCATTTGTCGCTTGGAGCGTCGCCCCCGCAAGCGCACTGACGATGAAGGAATGCGGCGAGACCTATCGAACAGCCAAGGAAGGCGGCACTCTGAACGGCATGGACTGGACGGCTTTTCGCAAGGAGAAGTGCGCGACATCAGCAGCGGACAGTGTCAGCGAGGATACGGTCAAAACCGAGCCGCAGACGAAAAAAGAAACCAGCGCGGCGGTCGCCCCCACTGTAGCGCCCGCGGGCGTGACATTTCCGACCACGCTGGCCGCCGAGTTCAAGACCGAAAAGCCCGCGAAGGCGCGCATGAAGACCTGTCTCCAGGGCTACCATGGCAACAAGGACGCGGGCACGTTGAACGGCCTTCGCTGGATCCAGAAGGGCGGCGGTTATTACAGCCTGTGCAATGCCAAGCTGAAGAGCTGAGCGACAAGACATCTGAAGAAGAGAAGGCCTGCGAACCGCAGGGTTCGCGGGCCTTTTTGTTGCCTTCGAGGGCACGCCAGCGGCGACGTTGCCAATCTCCCCCTTGTGGGGGAGATTGGCTATCACCTAGACTTTCGCCAATCGTCACCGTCGCAGATGCGAGGTCGCGGACAACTCCTCCCCAACGCCAAAAACAAAAAACGCCGCGGAGCAAGCCGCGGCGTTCGATGAAATCGGTGGCCGAACTCAGCTCGACGGCTGTGGTTCCATACCGCCTTCGGGCTCAGGACCCTTCTTGCGGCGGCCGCCGGACTTCGGCACGGCCGAGCCACGACTTGGCGGCGTATCGTCGCCGAGGTCGCGTGCGGGCTTGTGGCCGGCGATCAACTGCTTGATCTCCTCGCCGGACAGCGTCTCGTATTCCAGCAGGCCCTGAGCCAGCGCGATCCATTCCTTCTTCTTCTTGGTCAGGATGGACTTCGCCGACGAATAGGCCTCATCGATCAGGCGGCGCACTTCGGCGTCGATGATCTGCGCCGTTTCTTCCGAGACGTTCTGCGTGCGTGCCACCGAATGGCCAAGGAACACTTCTTCCTGGTTGTCGCCATAGGCGACATGGCCGAGCTTGTCGGAAAAGCCCCAGCGCGTGACCATGGCACGCGCCAGCTTGGTCGCCTGCTCGATATCCGAAGAAGCTCCGGAGGTGATGTTCTCCTTGCCGAACTTGAACTCCTCGGCGACACGGCCGCCCATCATGATGGCGAGCCGCGAGATCATGTATTTGTAGCTCATCGAATAGCGGTCGCCTTCGGGCAACTGCATGACCATGCCGAGTGCACGGCCGCGCGGGATGATGGTGGCCTTGTGCAGCGGATCGGCCGACGGCACGTTGAGCGCGAGGATGGCGTGGCCGGCCTCATGGTAGGCGGTCAGTTCCTTCTCGGCCTGCGTCATGGCCGACGAGCGGCGCTCGGCGCCCATCATGATCTTGTCCTTAGCGTCCTCGAATTCAGCCATGGTGACGAGGCGCTTGTTGCGTCGTGCCGCCATCAGCGCGGATTCGTTGACGAGGTTCATCAGGTCGGCGCCGGAGAAGCCAGGCGTGCCGCGCGCGATCACCTTGAGGTCGACGTTGGGCGCCAGCGGCACGTTGCGCACATGCACCTTGAGGATCTTCTCGCGGCCGACGATGTCAGGGTTCGGCACCACGACCTGGCGGTCGAAGCGGCCTGGCCTGAGCAGTGCCGGATCGAGCACGTCGGGCCGGTTGGTGGCAGCGATCAGGATGATGCTTTCGTTGGATTCGAAACCGTCCATCTCGACCAGCAGCTGGTTCAGCGTCTGCTCGCGTTCGTCATTGCCGCCGCCGAGGCCGGCGCCGCGATGACGGCCGACTGCGTCGATTTCGTCAATGAAGATGATGCAGGGCGCGTTCTTCTTGGCCTGGTCGAACATGTCGCGGACGCGGCTTGCACCGACGCCGACGAACATCTCGACGAAGTCAGAACCGGAAATGGTGAAGAACGGCACATTGGCTTCGCCGGCAACCGAGCGCGCGAGCAGCGTCTTGCCGGTTCCCGGAGGGCCGACGAGCAGCACGCCGCGCGGAATCTTGCCGCCGAGCCGCTGGAACTTCTGCGGATCGCGCAGGAACTCGACGATCTCTTCCAGATCTTCCTTGGCTTCGTCGACGCCGGCAACGTCCTGGAAAGTGACGCGGCCATGCGCTTCGGTGAGCAGCTTGGCCTTCGATTTGCCGAAGCCCATCGCGCGGCCGGAGCCGGACTGCATCTGGCGCATGAAGAATATCCAGACGCCGAGGATGAGGATCATCGGCAGCCAGGAGATCAAATAGCCGAACAGCGAATTGGAACCGTCCGTTTCAGGCCGTGCATTGATGGTGACGTTCTTGTCCTGCAGCCGCGAGACCAGCGAAGGATCGCCGGGCGAATAGGTCTGGAAACCGCTGGAATTGTCGGTGTAGGTGCCGCTGATACGAGCGCCAGCAATGGTCACCGTCTTGACCCGCCCCGCCGCGACATCCTGCAGGAACTGCGAATAAGGCACATCGCTGGAAGCCCCTCGCGTCTGCGGCGTCTGGAACAAATTGAACAGGGCTATGAGCAGGACCGCTATGATCGCCCAGAGCGCGAGGTTGCGATAGTTCGGATTCATCAATTGTCCCGTTGGCGTCCGCGAGGCGGACACGCGTCATGAGAGGAAACTTGCGCCTAACATAGGGAGAGCGTCCCCCCTTGCCAAGCAGAACAGCACGTCTGGGTTAAGCTTTCGCGCAACCCTCAGCCGGCACTGTGGCCGCTGAAAGGCAAGGGCGGGACCGGGGCCGCGCCAATCAGCCCGGCGACGGCCCGCGCCAGCGCTAGGTCGAAGGATGGCAGGAAGCGGCCGAAGGGGGCAACGACCGGCCGCACTTCCACCGTCGCGGAC
>NZ_RZPB01000016.1:0-23424 GCF_003998535.1 Mesorhizobium sp. M7A.F.Ca.AU.002.02.1.1
CCGTGGATGGCGCGCGACAGCACGTCACGGCCGAACTTGTCGGTGCCTAGGAAATGCACCGGCTGGCCGTCCAGCGAGCCGAACAGATGCCGGTCCGCCGGCAGCAGCCCAAACAGCTTGTAGGGCGCGCCATGCACGAAGAAACCGAGCAGCCTAGGATGATCATAGTCGGGGCCGACGACGGGCTGGAAAGTGACCGGATCGAGGTCCGCCGAATCGGCCAGCGCATAGACCCTCGGCCGTGCGGTGAAACCGCCGTCTCTGTCATGGAAGCTTGGCACCTGCGGCGGAGCGAAGCCGACATCCGTGACCTTCGGGTCCATTGGCGCGATGAATTCGGCGAATACGGCCATCACCAGCAGCAGCACGACGAGCCAGAGCCCGGCCATGCCGGTCCAGGAGCGCTTCAGCCGGCGCCAGACAAGCGCCATGTAGCTTTCGTTGCCATGCGCCGGTTCGGCGACGATGGGCCCTTCGGCAGGCAGCGGTGGAGGGGATGGATCGCGCGCCAGCATCTCAACGCTCCCCGAACTGGCGCACGCGCGGATCGAGCAGCACGAGCAGCATGTCGGCGATGATGTTGCCGACGATGAGCGTCGCCGACAGGACCATCATGAAGGTGGCGGTGACATAGACGTCGCCGACAGCCATGGAGCCGACGATCGCCGGGCCGACGGTCGGCAGTGCGAAGATGATCGCCGTCTCGATCTCGCCGGTCAGCATATAGGGCAGCACCACGCCCTGATACATGATGAGCGGATGCAGCGCGTTGGGCACGGCGTGGCGCATGACGACGGCAGCACCCGTCAGCCCCTTGGCCCTTGCCGTCTCGACATATTGCGCGTTCAGCGTATCGAGCAGATTGCCGCGCATGACGCGCATATTGTAGGCGAGGCCGCCGAAAGTGGCGATCGCCACCACCGGCCAGACATGTTTGTCGAGGTCGACGAATTTGGCCCACGACCACGGCGCACCACCATATTGCGGCGAGAAGAATGAGCCGATCTCAGACACGTTGAACTGGAAGACCAGGAGATAGACGATGATCAGCGCCATCAGGAAGCGCGGCACCGTCATGCCGAGGAAGGAGATGGCCGACAGTGTCGAGTCGATCCAGGTGTATTGCCTTGTCGCCGCCCATATGCCGAATGTGATGCCCAGCACCGAGGCCAGCAGATGGCAGACCAGCGCCAGAAGGAGCGTGCGCGGCAGGCGCTCTCCGACCACATCGGCGACCGGTTTGTTGTAGTACAGGCTGTAGCCGAAATCGCCGCGGGTGACGATGCCGACGATCCAGTTGAGATACTGCACGGGCAGCGGCTTATCGAGGCCATGCTCGATGCGATAGGCCTTTGCCTGCGCGTCGGCCTCGGCAAAGGAAGCTCCACCCTGGTTGATCGCCTGCGAGCGGATGTAGTCGGCATAGTCACCCGGCGGCGCCTGGATGATGGCAAAGGTGGCCAGGCTCAAGATGGCGAGGACCGGGATTGCCGACGCTATGCGCGTGAGCAGGAATCGCAGCATGGACGGTTCATTTCCTTGTCTCGCCGATCGCGCCCTTGGTTGCGTCCGGAGGTTGGTTTGTCCGGCCGCGCCAGCGGCGCGGCCGGAGGTCTCTCAGTCAGGGAGGTAAACCTAATTCATCAGCCCCTTCTCTCCGGGTTTGCCGGGCAGCTCATCGGGGAACAATTCATATTTCGCCTGCTTGTCTGCGGCGACAAATACCCGTTCGCGGATGATCGAATCCTCGGCCCAGTTGAACATGAAGATCGGCGTGCCCTGCGGAATGTTCGAGAATCGCTTATTGACGATCAGCGCGCCGGGATATTCCGTCAGGCCGACATTGTAGACGTGCTCCGTCGAGATCTTCTGGAATTGTTTCATCAAGCTGGCGCGCTGGTCATTGTCCTGCGTGGAGACGAACTTGTTGACGATGTCGACGAGGTCCTTTTCGAACGGCATCACATCGACCTCGCCATTTTCCGGCGCACGATGGTCCCAGCTGGTGCGCGGGCCGACAGGGGCAAGCTGCACGGTGTTCTGCACCACCGAGGTCAGTTCCTGTTCGTTGCGCCGGACCAGCCAATCGAAGCGGCCGGAGTATTGCGAAGCGTCCCGCTGGGTGCCGTTGAGGCCGTTGAGCACGACCCGCAGCCCGAGCTTTTCCATCTGGGCGACGACGCCTTCGGCAAGGCTTTTGTCGGTCGTGTAGTCGTTGTTGACCAGCATCACGATCTCGACATTCTTGCCGCCGGCGGTGCCGGAAGGGAAATTCACGAAGCCGTCGCCGTCCGTATCCTTGAGGCCGGCCTTGGCGAGTTCAGCCTTGGCGCCATCGAGGTCGAAGGGGTAGTAGACCGTCGAATTGCGGTCGTAGAAGCTGGTTCCTGACGACAAGCCGCCGGGATAGATGGCGGTGAACGGCCCCTTGACCAGCGAGTCGCCGAGCGCCTTGCGGTCGAGCGCCATGGTGACGGCCTTGCGGAAATCCTCGTTGCGGTTCAGCTCGCGGATCGCCTGGCCGCGTTCGTCCGGATTGCCCCAGCCATTGGCGGAAAAATTAAAGCGCAGATTGTAGCCGATGAGCCGCGGGCCGAAAGCAAGACGGGCAGGCGCGTTCGCCTCCGCCGCACGCTTCAGCGAGGCGACGAAGTTTTCCGGCTGCTCCAGATTGGAAAAATCAGCCGCGCCGGCCACCGCCTGGACGTCGCGATCGGCCCAGGTCGACAGCTTGTAGTGCAGTTCGTTGAGATAGGGCAGTTGATTGCCCTTTTCGTCGACCTTCCAGTAATAGGGATTTCGGCGCATGACGATGATGTCGTCCGGCCGGTATTCGACCGGGACCCAGCCGCCCATCACCGGCATGTTCATGAATTCCGGCGGGAAGGCATTTTTGAACTGGTCATAGGTGTTCTTCGAATATTTCGGATGCTGCGGCTTCAGGATGTGCGCGGGACCAGGACAGAAGGTGCCGTAGGCCATGGCATACAGGTACTGCTTCGGGAAGGCGTCCTTGAAGGTCCATTCGACGGTGTAGTCGTCGATCTTCTTCAACGTCGTGCCGACGCCGAAGGTTTCCGGCGTGGCGCCGTTCAGCGGCGAGACGTTGGGATCGACGACCTCGTCGTCCCAGTAGAACATGACGTCGTCGGCATTGAACGGCACGCCGTCCGACCACTTCGCGCCTTCGATGAGGTGCATGGTCAGCTTGTGGCCATCGCTCGACCAATCCCAGCTCCTGGCCAGGTTCGGCAGCGGCTCGGTGTCCTTGGCCTCGACCTGGAACAGCGGGGCGGTGCGCGTCAGGCATTCGGAGAGGCCGATGTCGATGCCGCCCCAGCCTTGCGTCTGACCGGCGCCGTAGTTCCAGCCTTCCGGCCGCCCTCCGATGACGTGGCGCATCGTATCGCCATAGACGCCGATGCCGTCTTGCATATTGCCCGTCTTGAAGACCAGCGGCTCCTTCGGCAGCCTGTCTCTCACCGGCGGAAGCTTGCCGGTCTTGACGTATTTCTCGGTGACCCAGTCGGGCTCGTGATATTCGGGAAGCGCCTTGAACTCCAGAATGGAGTCGCGCGCGACATAATTGATCTTGCCTTCGGCGGGAAACGGTGTCGGCGCCGGCGGAACCGTCGGCTCGGAAGCGTATGCACTGAGTGCCGAGACCGAGACGCTCAGCGCCAGTCCGGCAGCAAGGCCGATATTGCGTAAATTCCTCACTGTCTCTCTCTCCCTCTTGTTGGTCCGGAGCGTTTGCACCCGCTCCGCCTCTCCTCGAATTCAAACGGCTTCGTGGCAGTGGATCCGCCTCCCATGGATCCACCATCACCGCATGAATTTCCAGCCGGCCCGTTTCAGCCGGCCCGTTTCAGCCGGCTTGCTTCAGCGCGGCTTTTTCGGCGCGCAATTCCTCGATCGAGCGAATGCTGCGCCGTGCGGCGCCCGCCCACTCGCGGGTCTTCACCTTGGATGTCGACAGCCGCTCCCTGGCGGCCGGAACCGCATGGGCGTATTGCGGCAGCCAGGCTGCCTGGGCGACGACCATTTCGTCGACCATCTGCCAGACCTCCTCCGGCGTCGAAACCGCGCCGACCAACGGGTCATGCAGCACGGCGAGCTTCAGAAGATCGATGTCGCCCGATATCGCGGCATGCACCGACATGCGCTGGACGTTGATCGAAGCGATGCAGGTGGCGGCGCAAGCCTCCGGCAACGTGATGCCGGCGGCCATGTTGATGCCGAAACGGTCGACGAAGCCCGGCGACTCGATGATGGCATCGTGCGGCAGGTTGGTGATCACCCCATTGTTCTTGACGTTGAAGTGGCCGCGATAGACGCGGTTGGTCTCCAGCGCCTCCAATATGTGGCTGGCATGCTCGTTGGAGCGTTTCTCGCGGTCGATCGGCTTGGACGCCGCTTCGAGGAACTGCGGATATTCCGTCTCGAACCAGTTGCGGGTTTCGGTGGAGTAGCGGAGATAGCCGCCGGTCTCGCCGTGAATCCAGTCGGACATATCGATCCAGCGCGTGATCTCGTCGGGACGTTTGCGGTACCAGGGCAGATATTCGGAAAGATGACCGTTGCTTTCGGTCGAATAGACGCCGAAGCGCTTCAGGACGTCGATGCGCAGCTTCTCCTGCCTGGAATAGACCGGATGCGCCTCGAAAGCGGCCACCAGTTCATCCTTGCCAATGGGGCGGCCGTTGAGGCGCAGATCGATGAACCAGGTCTGGTGGTTGATGCCGGAACAGACATAGTCGAGCTCCTGCGTGGACTTCGCGCCAAGCACCTCGGCGATCTGCTCGGCGCCGTGCTGGACGCCGTGACAGAGCCCGACAGTGTCGACCTTGCCGTATTCGATCGCCGCCCAGGTGTTCATCGCCATCGGGTTGGCGTAGTTCAGGAATTTGACGTTCGTCTCGGCGACCTCGCGTATGTCCTTGCAGAAATCCAGGATCACCGGAATGTTGCGCTGGCCATAGAGAATGCCGCCGGCACAGATCGTATCGCCGACGCACTGGTCGATGCCGTATTTCAAGGGAATGCGGATATCGTCGGCGTAGGCTTCGAGGCCGCCGACCCGCACGCAGCTGATGACGTAGCGAGCGCCTTCGAGCGCCTTGCGGCGGTCGGTGGTCGCCGTCACCGTGGTCGGCAACCTGTTTGCCTGGACGATCCTGTCGAGGATCGCCTTGATCATCTGAAGATTGTGCTCGCTGACGTCGGTCAGCGCGAATTCGATGTCCTTGAATTCGGGCACGCACAGGATGTCGGTGAACAATTTCTTGGTGAAGCCGACGCTGCCGGCACCGATGATAGCGATTTTGAAACTCATCAGCCGCACCTCATTCCATTTCGAATTGCAGGCAAGGAATGACAATGGGAGGCTCTAGCCACATGCCGCGACATGTATGCAGGACAAGCCGGAATCCGGCTCGCCAACCTCCCTGTCCGCTCCTTGACTGCGGATCTCTCTCGCTTTTCGATGGGGATTATGCGCTTATTCGCGAGCGCGACCAGAGAAGGATTATGCTTTCAGGGGTAATTTTGTGCTGCATGATTTGATAGAACACGGACAGTCCATGCGCACGATCTCGCTGCCGCGCGGCCGCCAGCGCCTGCACGCCATGCCGACGAGCACGGGCTACGAAGTGCGCGAGGACGAAATCTACGACTGGGACGGCCGCAAGCGCGGTCAGACACCGTTCACCGTGCTCCAGCACACGATCAGCGGGACTGGCCGGCTGCGCTACGAAAACCGCAACTACCGCTTGCAGAAGAACGACACATTGCTGGTGCTGGTGCCGCACAACCACCGTTACTGGCTGGCTGGAGATGAGCGCTGGGAATATTTCTGGATTTCGATGAACGGCGAGGAAGCGCTGCGCATCCACAAGTCGATCCTCAGCGTCTCGGGTCCTGTATTTCGGCTGCAGCCGGCGACAATCGATCATCTTGCCGATTGCAGCCTGCGCCTGATCAAAGGCGCCGCTTCGCCGGGTGCTGCTTCCGCGATAGCCTACGAGGCTGCGATGGCGCTCTATGACGATGTCTTCGGTTCCCATGCCTTCGCCGAAAAACTAAGCGCCATGCAGCCGGTCATCGATCACATCAACGCCAATCTCGACAAGCCGCTGCCGGTGGCGGACCTGGTCCAGATCAGCGGCCTCAGCCGAGCCCATTTCTCACGCTGTTTCGCCGAGAGCGAAGGCCTGCCTCCGGCCGAGTTCGTGCTGCAGCAGCGCCTGCAACGCGCGGCGAAGCTGCTGACCAAAGCGGATTTTTTGCCGGTGAAGGAGGTCGCCATCCTGTGCGGCTTCGAGGAAGCGAACTATTTTTCAAAGGTCTTCCGCCGCTGCTACGGCATCACACCGAGCCAATTCCGCACCACAGGCATGTACGCGAATTTGCGGACTCCGGCCAGGCGCGGCGTCAGGGCGTTCGATGACGAGACCTGACGCCGCCACGGTTAAACAGGCAGCCAACTAGGCAGCGCGCAGGCTGCCGCCGTCCAGCCATTCGAGATCGGCTTGCGAAAGCGTGATGTCGAGAGCGCGCAGGCTGTCGTCCAGTTCATCCAGCGTGCGTGGCCCGATCAGCGGGATGGAGGGGAAGGGCTGAGCGAGCACATAGGCCAGCGCAATATGGATCGGGCTCTTGCCCAGTCTCGCGGCAAGTTCGATCGCCCGGTCGCGGCGGCCGAAATTCCGCTCGGAGTACCAGACCCGCACCAGCTCCTCATTGTCTTGCTTGTCGCGACCCGCCCGATCGGTGAAGAAGCCGCGCCCTTGGCTCGACCAGGCGAAATTCGGCATCTTCCTGGATGTCAGCCAGGCCTTCCACGCATCCGTGGAGGACGTGACGCAGCCAGCCCAGATCGGCTCCAGCATTTCGGCCAGCGAGAAATTGTTGGACAGCGCACCGGGCTTTTGCTTGCCGGTGCGTTCGGCGTAGGCAATTGCCTCATCCATGCGTTCCATCGTCCAGTTCGAACCGCCGAACGGGCCGCGGATGCGGCCGGCCTTGACCTCGCGATCCATCGCATCGACGAATTCGCCGACCGGCACATCCGGATTGTCGCGGTGCATGAAGTAGACATCGACATGATCGGTCTGCAGGCGTTCGAGCGTCTGGTCGAGCTGCTTGCCGATCACATCAGGATAGCACAGCGGCGAGTGCGCGCCCTTGGCGATGACCACCGATTGCGCGCGCACGCCACGGTTTTTCAACCATTCGCCAAGCAGCTTCTCGGTATAGCCGCCGCCATAGACATAGCCGGTATCGAAGAGATTGCCGCCGGCCTCGAAAAAGGCATCGAGCAGGATCGAACCTGAGGAAAACGTACGGAAATCCTCGAAGCCGAGCGCCACCACCGATGCCGGTTTCGACAGGCCAGGAATGGTGCGCTTGGCGACCGCCGTGCCGCCGGACCGTAGCGGCCGGCCGGAGATGGTGTTGGTGCGCTGCTCGGCCTTCTCGATCCCGTATTCGAGGCCGGCTGCCGTCCGCCATTTGTCCAGCACACGCAAGGTGCCGAGGCTTTCCGCCCACGCCATGCCCGGCCAGGCGAATTCTTGGCCGCCGGCGCGGATCGCCTCGCCGGCTGCGTCGACCTCGAAGGAATAGACATGGCGCTTCTCGTCGACGCTGATGGTCTGGCGCGTACCATCGGAGGCGATGACGTCTATCCGGCCGAGACCGACATCGCGGTTGCCGCCGGCGAACCAGAAGTCCGGCACTTCGATGCGGCCCCTTGTGCCCAGGATGCGCAGCACATTGTCCTGGTTGAGCGAGATGCTGCAGGAGACTTCGGCGACAATGCCGCCGGGGAAATGCAGCAGCGCGGAGGCCCATTCGTCGACGCCGGACTGGCCCAGATGGGCGGTGCCGACCACCTTGTCTGGCTCGCTGAAGGGCTTTCCGACGGCCGCACCGGCAATCAGCCGGACCATCGAGACGGGATAGCCGCCGACATCGAGAATACCGCCGCCGGCGAGATCGTTGGCATAGAGCCGGTGCTGCGGCATGAAGCCCGGCATGGCGAAACCGAAGCTCGACTTGATCATCCTGATCTCGCCGATGACGCCGGACCTGATCAGCTCCACCAGCTTCTTGGTCTGCGGGTGCAACCGGTACATGAAGGCTTCGCCGAGGAATGTGCCGGCCTTGCGCGCAGCATGCATCATGGCGTCGGCCTCGAAGGCGGTCAGCGCCAGCGGCTTTTCGCACAGCACATGCTTTCCGGCCTCGGCCGCCTTGATCGCCCATTGCGCATGGCCTGGATGCGGTATCGAAATGTAGACGGCGTCGATGTCGGGGTCGGCGAGCAGCGCGTCGTAGCCGTCGAGGATACGGGCACCGGGAAAACGCTCGGCAAGCCCCGGCTTGGCGGGATTGCGTGCGCCGATGGCGACCAGCTTGCCGGTGTCCGAAGCGGCCACGCCACCGGCAAAGGACTGGGCGATGCTGCCCGGGCCGAGAATGCCCCAGCGAATGGGCGTGGTTGCGGTCATTGTCATTCTCCTTGAAGGCTGGAAAGGGCTGGCGGTCAGCGCAGCCGCAGTCCTTTTTCGTCGAACAGGTAGGATTTGCGGATGGAAACGGTGATCTCGGACGTGTCGGGGACCTTTGCCGCGTCGCGCTGGATCACCACGTCGTCACCGTTGGCCGTTCTGGCATAGAGGAAACTTGTGCCGCCCAGGTGCTCGATCACGTCGATGGCAACCACAAGGTCGGCGTCGCCTTCTCCGGCATTGCCGAAATGTTCGGGCCGCACACCGACAATGACCTTGCTGCCGATTTTTGGGCTGCCTATTTCGGGCGCAGTGCCAGTCAGCGGTAGCGTGATGCGGGTCTTCTCCTGGCCCGCCAGTTCGACCACGACGCCAGGTGCATCGTGCCCGACAACCCGGCCTTTGATGAAATTCATCTTCGGCGAGCCGACAAAGCCGGCGACGAACTGATTGTCGGGGTTGTCGTAGAGATCGAGTGGCCGGCCGATCTGCTCGATATGGCCGGCGCGCATCACGACGATCCTGTCGGCGAGCGTCATCGCCTCGGTCTGGTCGTGGGTGACATAGATCATTGTCGTGCCCAGTTCCTTATGGAGCCGGGAGATCTCGACGCGCATCTGGACGCGCAATTCGGCGTCGAGATTGGAGAGCGGCTCATCGAACAGAAACACCTGCGGTTCGCGTACGATGGCGCGGCCGATGGCGACGCGCTGGCGCTGGCCGCCTGAGAGTTTTTTCGGGCGCCTGTCCATCAATTCGCTGATGCGCAGGATCTCGGACGCCCGCTTCACCCGCCGTTCGGTGTCGGCTTTTGGATTGCCGGTCATGCGCAGGCCGAAAGAGAGGTTCTGTTCGACGCTCATATGCGGATACAGCGCGTAGGACTGGAACACCATGGCGATGCCGCGGTCGGCCGCCTCGACATCATTGACCACCTTGCCGCCGATGGCGATTTCGCCGCCGCTGATGTCCTCGAGCCCGGCGATCATCCTGAGCAGCGTCGATTTTCCGCAGCCGGAGGGGCCGACGAAGACGACGAACTCGCCGTCCTTGATGTCCATGCTGGCGCCATGGACGACCTCGAAGACGCCGAAGCGCTTGACGACATTGGTGAGCGTGACCGTTGCCATGCTGCCCCTTACTTGACCGCGCCGGCGGCAATGCCGGCGATGAAATGGCGCTGCAGCAGCACGAAGACGACCAGCATCGGCACCGTCAGCATTACAGCGCCCGCCATGATGCCGCCCCATGACACCTTGGTGAGGCCGATCAGCGTGCCGAGCGCCACCGGCGCCGTCATCGAACCAGGCTGGCTGTTGATCAAAAGCGGCCACAGATAATTGTTCCAGGAGGCGAGGAACAGGATGATGGCGAGTGCGGCCAGCATCGGCCGCGCCAAAGGCAGCGCGACAAAGAGGAAGATGCGCCACTCCTTCACGCCCTCGACGCGCGCCGCATCGAAGAGGTCGTCCGGCATCATCGAAAAACTCTGCCGCATGAACAGCACGCCGAGCGAATTGAACAGCGGCGGAACGATCAGCGCCACCCAGGTGTTGGCGAGCTTGAAGTCGCGCGCCACCATGATGAACTGCGGGATCAGCACGACCGCATAGGGCAGCGTTATGGTGCCCAGTATGATGGCGACGACCGCGCCCTTGCCGAAGAACTGGTATCGGGCCAGCGCCCAGCCGGCCATCGACGTCAGCAGCACCGACAGGATGGTGTAGGTCACCGCCACCGAGACCGAAATGCCGATGGCGCCGACGAAGTTCGTGTCACGCTGCAGATTGTTGAAATTGTCGATGAAATTGCCGTGCGGCAAAAGCTCGATGCCGGGGCTGAAGATGCCGTTGTCGGGCATGGTCGAGAACACCACCATCATCCACAGCGGAAACAGCCAGATCAGCGCCAGCGGCGTCAGGAACAGATGCAGAGCGATGCTGCGTCCCAGCCTGGCGGAGGAGCGCGAACTCATTTCGGTTCCCTCGTCAGCCACAGCTGCGCCAGCGTGATGGCGATCGCCAGCCCGGCCATGGTGTAGGCGACGGCCGAGGCGTAGCCGAAGTTGAGCGACCGAAAGCCCTGGCGGTAAAGCAGCAGGCCAAGCGTCTCCGTGCCGCCGCCCGGCCCGCCGCGCTCGGTGATCAGGAAGGGCTCGGTGAACAGCTGCATGGTGCCGATGATCGACAGCACGAGACAGAACACGATGACCGGCTTCAGCAGCGGCAGGGTGATGTAGAAGAACTGCTTGAGCTTGCTGACGCGGTCGAGCGTCGCCGCCTCGTAGACGTCTTCGGGAATGGACTGCATGCCGGCGAGCAGGATGATGGCGTTGTAACCGGCCCAGCGCCAGGTCACCGCGATCATGATCAGCGCCATCGCCGGCGTGACGTTGGAGAACCAGTCGATCTTGGGCAGGCCGACGCTGTTCAGGAGCTTGTTGATGATGCCGAAATCGAGGTTGAACATCAGCCGGAACACCGCCGAATAGGCAACCTCGCCGACCACGACCGGGGCGAAGAAGGCGAAGCGGTAGAGGCCACGCGCCTTCAAGAGCGGCGAGTTCAAAAGCACCGCCATGACGAGCGCCAGCGAGATCATCACCGGCACCTGGATGACCAGGATGAGCAGCGTGTTCTTCAGGGCGTTGAAGAAGGCCGGATCGCCGATCAACCGGCCCCAGTTGAAGCTCGGCGCGAACCGCCACGGCACGGTGCGCGTTGCCTGGAAGGAGATCATGAAGGAGCTGATGATCGGCCACACCCAGAAGATCGCGAAGATCAGCAGATAGGGCGTGAGGAAGCGATAGGCCGTGGCGTTACGATTGCGCATCTTGCTCCTCCTTCTACCGCTTGTTGTTTCACGCCGTCGCCTGGGTCTTCCCTTCTCCCCTTGTGGGAGAAGGTGTCGCCGAAGGCGACGGATGAGGGGGTGTTCCAGAGAACGCAAACGTCTCACTCCGCTGGAGCACCCGTCATCCGTCTCGGCGCTATCGCGCCGATCCACCTTCTCCCACAAGGGGAGAAGGAGAAGCGGTGATCAAGATTTGACGGGCAGTCCGGTCGCCGCCGCGATCTGGCTTGCGGCATCGTCGAGCGCCGCCTTGGCGTCAGGATAGCCGCCGGCCAGATACTTGGTCTGCACGGCGCGGACGATGATTTCGGCGTCGCTCTGGAACTGCGTGCCGCGGCTCGGAACAACCTTCGGCAAGGTGCCGAGAATGTCCTTCCATACCGCCTGGCCGCCCCAGTAAGACAGGCCTTGTGCGACATAGGGATCGTCGAGTGCCGAGACCAGGGACGGTACCAGGCCGAACTCCTTCAGCATCGTGATCTGGCCTTCATTGGTTCCGAGCGTGTATTTCAGATAGGCGTAGGCAGCCTCCTTGTTCTTGGAAGCCGAGGTGATGGCCAGCGAGGACCCGCCGAGATTGGCGGCGCGCGGCCCGTCGGCGGTGAGGCTCGGCATCAGATAGACGCCCCATTTGCCGTTTTCGCCGGCAGATTCGGTGCGAATGGTGCCCTCATACCAGCCGCCATAGATCTGGGTGGCGACGGTGCCGGCGGTGTTGTTGGTGATCTTGGTGCCCCAGTCGGCCGACGAGATGATGCCGGCGTCCTTCATCTCCTTGACCTTGGTCATGGCATCGATGCATTTGGGCTGGTTGACCGTGATCGATTGTCCGTCCTCGGAGAAATAGGCGCAGCCCTGTTCGTTGGAGATCATGCGGAAGAATTCCGAGTCGCCATTGAAATCGGCATTGGTCATCGAGACGCCAGGATTGGCGGCCTGGATTTTCTTGCCGGCGGCGATGAAATCGTCCCAGGTCTTGATCGAAGCCGGATCGACGCCGGCCTTTTCGTAGAAGTCGCGGCGATAAAAGGCGGCCACCGGGCCGGAATCCCACGGCATCGCGTAGGCCTTGTCGCCCACTTCCAACTCGGTGCGCTTGAAATCGGGGAATTTTTTCTGGTCGTCGGCTGTGTAACCGAGCGTATGCAGGTCGACGAAGCAGTCGGGGAACTGGCTCCAGTAATTCTCGGCCTCGCCGTTCTCGATGGTGACGACATCAGGCAGCCCGACGCCGCCGGCGGCGCAGCCGGCGATCGACTTGTCGTAAGTCGGCTGGTTGCCGAGATCCTGGACCGTGACCTTGACGTCGGGAAATTGCTTGTTGAAGCCGGCAATGGTCGCTTTCAGCGATGAAGCCGCGACATTCCAGCTCCAGATGGTGATTTCGCCGGATTGCGCGAAGGCCGGGGCTGAGCCCAGGGCAAGCGCGAGCGCGGCGCAGGTCATTGTGATGCGCATTGAAATCCTCCCATTTCATTTGCTCTCTCACTGTGAGCGTGGCTAGACTATGCACCGGGCAAGGCCTGTCGCCGTCAAAGGGAATATGAAATTGGCGGAAAGTAAGATGCCTGAACGGCCGTTCTACCAGCCTGGGGCCAGCAGCGTGGAAGGCCTGCCGCTGCTCCTGCAGATGTTTCACACCAATCCGTTGGTGATGCTCAAGCCGCATTGGCACGCCCAGGTCGAGGTTAATTTCATCGTGCGCGGCAGCGTGCATTACCGCATGAACGACCACGAGATTTCGCTTTCGGCCGGCGAGATGTGCCTGTTCTGGGGTGGCCTGCCGCACCAGATGGACGATTTGTCCGACGACGCCATCTATGCCGGAGCGCATCTGCCGCTGGTGCATTTCTTCCGGCTGCACCTGCCCACGGACATAAGGCACCGGCTGATGACGGGCGCAACACTGGTGACATCGGCCACCGACCAGTCCGACAACCATAATTTCGAGCGCTGGAACCGCTACGCCCGGTCCGGCGACCAGGCCAAGGCCGAACATGCCGTCAACGAATTGCTGCTGCGGCTGGAGCGAGTGCGGTTCGAGCCCTATCGGCTGGTATCCGCAACTCCGACCGACCAAGAAACAGGCAGCCCCTTTGACCAGCAATCGTCGCGGAATGTCGGACGCATGTGCGATTTCATCGCCGAAAACTTCCTCTATGACATCGATTGCGTGAACATCGCCGCGGCCGCCGACATCCATCCCAAATACGCCATGAGCCTGTTCAAGAAATCCACCGGCATGACGCTCAATGAGTATGTGAACCTGTTGCGGCTGAGCTATGCGCAGGCGCTTTTGATGCATCAGGACGCCAATGTGCTGCGTGTCGCCATGGATTCGGGTTTCGGCTCGCTCAGCGCCTTCAACAAGTCGTTCCGCAAGCTCGCCGGCATGTCGCCTTCCGATTTTCGGCGCGGCGTGACCGGCGCCAGATAGGCGATGGCGACTTGCGGGCGCCCAGTGCCGCGAGCATTGCTGCGCCTCGACCGCCGGCTAAAAGACATGTCACGGCGTTTCAGCCTGCAATAACGACGCCGACCAGGGTGAAGAAGGCCAGATAGTGCCATGCCGTGCGCGATTCCGGCCCGCAAGCGGCATGGAAACCCGGGCGCCGCACGGCATCGCTTTTCCTGCCTGAAATCGCCACCTAGGCGCTGGACAGGCCGAATTCCCGTGCTATAACCCACGCGCTTTCAAGGGGCGCCCCACGGCGCCTCGATGAATTCCGGCCTGCGAGTTTTCGTTTGCCGGAACAGGCCCAGATAGCTCAGTTGGTAGAGCAGCGGACTGAAAATCCGCGTGTCGGTGGTTCGAATCCGCCTCTGGGCACCATCCCCTCCTGGTCCGTTCTGGGCACCCCCCGTCGCGTCGCCGCCTGCATCGCCAAGTGGAATCACTTTGCGCACATTGGCCCGCCGGCGGATTTAATTTGCTTGGCCACCCCTCAACCCTGGGGCAAACTGCCCGTTGGGGCTGCAGGAGGTGAAATGAGAGCACGCGCAGCAACGCTTGGGGATCTGGAGGATGTCTTTCGCGGTCTGTCCAAGCGAATGTCGGACGAATACGTCGCTGCCGGCAAGGACAGCAAGATCGCCTACGACAACCTTATGATGAATTTGAAGGAGGGCCGCGCGCACGCGCTTGTCGAGGGTGACAAGGCCGTGGCGATCATCGCCTGGCATGAGAACAGCGACGCCGCCGACACGCTGTTCGCCGCACGGGAGGACTTCTTCCGGGCCACGACCGTCCGTTTCTGCAAGCGGCATATCAGGCATATCCAGGCGCTCGCCGGCAACCTCGCCATCCATTCGCGCAGTTGGCTCCAGGGGCCGGATGTCGCAAGATGGTTCGGCGTCATCGGCTATGTCGAGCGCGGCCGGGAGAACGGCGCCACTTTGTTCGAGCTGCCGCCGGCTCGCATCGGCTAGGAAACCCTGGGCTGGTCAAGATCCCTTGCCGCAAACACCGCCACCCTCTCGCGATCGCCCGCACAGGTTCGTCGATGCGGGTCACCGTCTTCGGCTCCAGGATCCCTTGCTCGGCGGCCTTCTGAACTGCCTTAGCAAGCGGCTTGCGCCGGGCGCCGATTGGCGGGATGTTATGGGAGGGCAACCGGGGGGCAAACCGGCACGCCGAGACAGATATGGCTGCTGGAAATGTCACGAGCTTGCTTCGCCTTTCTTGCCTTTGTTGCCTTGGTGAGGCCGGTAGGGGCAGGCGAGTGGACGTCTCATCTGCTTGACCGCCCAAGCCTGGCAACCGCCTATTTTCGCCAAGCCGATCTTGTGACTGCATACGCGACCGCAATGGCGCGCTTCCGTCTGCAGCTCGCAGGGCGTGCCGGCGAAAACAACCTTGCGGTCCCTCTCGAACCACTGCTTTTGCGGGCGGAATTCCGTGCGCGGACATGGCGCTCGGCGGACGGCAGCCTGTTGCAAGGCTTCGCCGGCAAGGGCGGCTTCCGGCTGACTATCGGCAACTGCCTGGCGCGCATCTGCGCTGCCAGCGAATGCAGCGATGCCGGTTGGCCGGTTTACGCCTGCAGCGACGGAGGCAAGCGCAAGATGTCCGTCACGGATTTTGTGACGGCAAACTTCGGCGGCGTCTCCTACCGCCGATTGAGCGCCTCCCCTTCACAGGAATGACAGCGCCGACCGTCTTGCTGCGGCGTTCAGCAAAGGGCGGTGTCCCTCCTCACCGCAAACGCCGCCTGCACCGCGCGATTGACGGTGACCGGCAGGATCGACATGTGGTTCTCGCCGGCATGCAGTTCGAAACTGGCGCGCACGCCCGGGAGAGCATCAAGACGCTGCGCCATTGCCCGCGCGAATGCGTCGGTGCGTGTCACCTTTTTCTGCTTCAGGCGCTTTTCCTCGTCCTCGGCGCCAATCTGGAACGGCGCCAGCTTCTCGGTCTCGTACTCGCCGGCCGACAGGATCATGGTCGCCGCCAAACCATCGGGAATGGCGGCCTCGAAGGCTTCGAGAAAGCGGTCGATGGCACGCTCTTCCCAATAGATGGCGGGGCTCGCCGCGATCCAGGTCTGAAAGGAAGAAGGCCGCGTGAACAGGGCGTAGAGCGCAAACAGGCCACCGAAAGAATGGCCGTAAAGCGCCTGGCGGCTGGCATCGACCGTGACCCGGCTGGCGACCCACGGCTTCAGCTCATCCTCGATGAAAGCAAGGAATTTCCCTGCCCCACCGGTCCGGACTTCGGACGTGCCTTCGTGGAAGGGCGGGTAGGTCTTGCCTGGCGGCGGGCCGAGATCCCATGAGCGGCGCAGCGGATCATAGGCGCCGTCGACGGGATAGCCGATGGCGACGATGACGCCCCAGCCGACATTGGTGCCCGTGGGATAGAAGGCCTGCGCGCGCATGGCGTCGACCGCCGTGCCGATGACGGCGTTGCCGTCGGTCATGTAGAGGACCGGCCAGCCGGCCTCGGGCACCGGCCCGGACGGCACATGCAGGAATATCCGCCAGGGCGCGCCGCCCTGCGCCGGAACAAGATCGTGGACCGCCGTGTTGGCGATCAGGGCTGGCGTCGCGTTGGACATGGATATCTTGGACATGGATATCTCCAGGCAAAACGGTCAGCGGCGGCGCAGCAGCCACATCAGCACCGGGCCGCCGATCAACGTGGCGACGAGACCGGCCGGGATCTGGCGCGGGAAGATGGCGATCCGGCCCACCCAGTCGGCGGCGACCATGATCAGCGCGCCGGCGAGCACCGCGCCAATGGCCTGCGGCAGCGCACGGGAAAGGCCAAGGCGACGAGCAAGATGCGGCGCCATAAGGCCGATGAAGGTCAGCGGACCGACGATCAGCGTCGAAGCCGCGGTGAGTGCCGCGACGGCCAGCAGCACGAGAAGCCGCGCCCTCTTCAGGTTGATGCCAAGGCCCTGAACGGCGGCGGAGCCGAGCGGCAGGATGTCGAGCCAGCGCATGAAGAAAGGCGCGAGCGCGAAGAGGCAGACCGCGATACCACCGGTCAGCAGGGCGTCACCGACATCGACGCCATAGGTCGAACCGGTCAGCCAGTTGAGCAGCAGCATGGCGCGAGGATCGCCGGTCGCGGTGAGCACCAGGATCAGCGCGTCGAACAAGGCCGTCAGGGCAACGCCGGCAAGCAGCAGCCGCTCCGGCGCATAGGCGGCACGACGGCCGATCGCCAGCGTCACCAGCAAAGCGGCGAAGGCCCCGATCGTTGCCGCCGCCGTCTGAACCGGGCGCCCGGCATCGACGAGCGCAAACAGCGCCACCATCATGCCAAGGGCGGCACCGGCACTGATGCCCAGCACTTCGGGGCTGGCCATCGGATTGCCGGTCAGCCGCTGCATCATCAGCCCGGCAAGCGCCAGCATCGCCCCGGCACTCAGCGCGGCAAGCACGCGAGGCCACCGCCACGACAGCAAAGGCTGCAGCTCGTCGCCGAAGGCGAAGGTCCAGCCATGCGGACCCGGTTCATGGAGCAGGGCCAGCCCGAGCAGCAGAAGCAGAGCCAGGCCGAGTGCCATGAGAACAAGGCCGGGCCGGCTTGCGCGCGGCAGGCGCACGGCCATCAAGGTCGGGGCTTCCGAGCCAAGCGCAAGGCGCGGCAGCAGCCAGAGCAGCAGCGGCGCACCGAGAAGTGCTGTGATCGCTCCGGTCGGCAGCAGGTCGCCATGCGGCCCGGTGGCGATCTGCACGCCTTGATCGGCGGCCCACAGCAACGCGCCGCCGATCAGCGGCGCCATCACCAGTTGTTGGCCAAGCCGCCGGCCACCGCCGATGCGCGCGAGCGTCGCCGCGGCCAGGCCGACGAAGCCGATGACGCCGACAGCGGCAACGACAAACGCGATCAGCGCGACGGCGGCCGCCAGTCCGGCGAAGCGATAGGCGCCGAGCGGCACGCCAAGGCTGCGCGCGCCTTCATCGTCGAGGCCAAGCAGGGTCAGGGGCCGCACCATGAAGAAGATCGCAAGCGCAGCAGTGCCGATGCGGGGCAAAAGCCACAGCGTCGTCGACCAATCCTGCTGGCCGAGCGAACCGGCGCCCCAGATGAACAGGCTGGCCAGCCATTCATGCCGCAGCACGATGAGAGCGGCACCGATGGCGCCGGCATAGAGGCTGACCACAAGCCCCGCCAGCACCACCGAAAGCGGCGACAGGCCCTTGTGCCAGGACAGAGCGATGACGGCGGCAAGGGCCATAAATGCGCCGGCCAGCGCCACCCATTCGCGGCCGAAGGCAAGCAGGGACGGTGACAGAAGCGTCGCCAGTGCCAGCGCCAGATAGGCGCCGGCCGAGACGCCAACGGTTTCAGGCGAGGCGAGCGGGTTGCGCAGAACCTGCTGCAGGACAGTTCCGGCAAGCCCGAGCGCCGCACCGCACAAAAGGCTGATCGCAAGACGGGGCAGGAAGGCATAGTGGACGAGCACCTGCCGCATGTCAGCGATGTCGGGAGCGGCGAGCGATTGGAGCCAGAGCGCCGATGGCAGTTGCACGGTGAGGTTCGAGACGGTTGCCGCTGCCGCAGCCGCGAGCAGCACCGCGCAAAGCAGGATCGCGCCTACCGGCTGATTGCTGGAAAAGCTCCACACGGGGGCCCGGCCGGCCGACGCAGGCTTCCCCCTTTGGGCAATGGCAGCATCCTCAGCCATGGGCGGCCTCCGCGGTCATCGCCGATGCCAGGACCCGAGCAAAACGGCTCGCGGATGGAAGCGCGCCAAACATCAGGACGGCAGGAAGGCGCATGATCGAGCGGTTGCGCACGAAGGGCATGGCATTCCAGACCGGACTTTCGGTCAGCGTGCCGCCGGCGCCCTCAGGCAAGGGTTCGAGATAGGCGAGGCGCGCATCGCTGGATGTCGCCAGCCCGTCGATGCCGACGGTCGAAAACCCCCAATAGTTGGTCTCGGCCGTCCACGCGTTGCTGAGCCCGATGCGGTCGAACACCTCCTGAAACAGGCTCTTTGCGCCGTAGACGCGCACATTGCGGGGGTCCAGGAAGCTGACGACATAGATCGGCCGTGCCGAAAGCGGCGCCAGTTGCTGGCGAACCTCCAAAAGATACGCGTCTGTCGCCGCGATCAGCGCCTCGCCTTCGCTTTCCTTGCCGACAAGCCCGGCGAGCTGGCGCGTCGCCTCGAGCGCGCGCCGATAGGGTTGCCCGGCCTCGGTATAGAGCCCGATCGTCGTCACTGGAGCCACGCGTTCGAGCAGCGGCTTGATGCCCTCGAGATACGGCATGGACAGGATGATGTCGGGCCTGAGCTGCTGCAGGAATTCGAGATTGGGCTCGAGCAGCGTGCCGAGATCGGCGACGTCGGGCGGCAGCCGCGGCTCGACCACCCATTTCTCCCAGACCTCCCGATCGGCAATGGCGACCGGGCTGACACCGAGCATGAGCAAGGTCTCGGTCAACCCGTCATCCAGGCAGACGATGCGCAACGGACGGGCTTCAGCCGTGGAGGACCTCATGCCGGCGAACGGCAGCGAAAAAAGCCCGAGCGCCTGGCGCCGGGTCATTCGGCTGCGCAAATGATCGGGCGCGGCTCTCGACTGGGGCTCTTGGTCTCTCTGCAATGCGGCCGGCCCTGCTTTTCGGGGGTTGGTCTCCAGTGACCACTGCCCGGTGACTATGAAACATGAGTATACTAGTCAACATTTAAGATGCCTGCCCAGTCAACTTTCACGCAACCGCATGCCAAGCGCAGACGCCCACTGGCCGCAAGGCGATTCGCCCGTACAACAACCCTGTGCGACGTCACCGTCCGAATCACGGTTTGCGAAGCCCAATCCGCGCCCCGCATCATTTTTCCTCCACGAATGCATTCCATGATAGAGGGAGCTACGGTCGCCTTTGGGCAGCCGTTTCCTGGATTGCCTGAGAGACCAAAGACGGCCAAGAACCAAAAGCCGGCAGCAAGCCGCCACCTGAAGACGTCAAGGACCGGTCGAACGCATCAAGGCAGCGTGATCGGGTTGCACTCGGCAAGGCTTGATGATTTGTTGCCGCTATACGGAGAACGAATGATGCGAGAGCCTGCCGGTCAAGACGAATACGGGTCGACGAACCCTTTCGATCCGGACGACCTGCCAACCTTGAACGCAATCGGCCCGAGCATGGGAAGCGGCAATGATTTCGAGAGATATGCCGTTGCCGTGATCATCGTGTTCGGTGCGCTGATCATCGGCGGGCTGATGGCCGCATCGATGGTCTTCGGGCACCGCAACGGCTTCCTCTTCGCGCTTGGCGGCGCCACATCCGCCTGGATCTCCGGAAATGCGCTGCTGCTCGACCGGCCGCGCATCTATGCGCTGTTCGTCGGCATTGCCGCCTTGATGCTGGTTGCGTCCACCCTCACGCTGGTCTTGTGACGGTCAAGTCGGTGTGAGCCGATCCACTTGAGCAGCGGGCGATCAACCCGAATCGCCACGCTGCTCCAAGCTTTTCCTCCGAGCTGTCAGTATCCGAGCGCCTCGCCAGAGGCCGCGCGGCTGTCGATGGCGCCGTTGTAGCGCGCGCCGCCGCCTTTCTCGATTTCCGCCAGGCTCTTGCCGCCGACCAGGATGCCGGCGGCCTGACCCCAGGTCTGGTCGGCGAGATCGAGGTGATATCCCATGCCGGCCAGCAGCTTTTCTGTGTCCGGCGACAGGCCGAACGGCTCGACATACACCTTGTCGGGCAGCCATTGATGGTGGATGCGCGGCGCGTCGATCGCCTCCTGGATGTTCATGCCGTGGTCGATGACATTGACGATCGCTTCCAGCGTGATGGTGATGATGCGCGAACCACCGGGGCTGCCGATGACCATGAACGGCTTGCCGTCCTTGGCGACCACGGTCGGGCTCATCGACGACAGCGGCGTCTTCTTCGGCTGGATGGCGTTGGCCTCCCCCTGGACCAGGCCATAGAGGTTGGGCACGCCGGGTTTCTGGGTGAAATCGTCCATTTCGTTGTTGAGCAGGATGCCGGTGCCGTCGGCGACGACGCCGGCTCCAAAGGAACCGTTCAACGTGTAGGTGACCGCGACCGCATTGCCCGCATCGTCGATGATCGAATAATGCGTCGTCTCCTTGCTCTCGCCAAAGCCCTTCGGCATCAAATCCTGCGACACGCCGGCCCGGAACGGGTCGATCTTGTCGCGGATATCCTTGGCATAGGCCTTATCAAGCAGTTTCGAGACCGGGTTATCGACGAAATCAGGATCGCCAAGCGCTGAATTGCGGTCGACATAGGCGTAGCGCATCGCCTCGACCATGACGTGGACCGTCTCGGCGGAACCTGCGCCGAGATAGGACAGCGGGTAGCCCTCCAGCACGTTGAGGATTTCGCAGATGATGATGCCGCCGGAGCTGGGCGGCGGCGAGGAGGTGATCTCGTAGCCGCGATAGGTACAGGTCACGGGCTTGAGCTCACGCACCGCATATTGCTCGAAATCCGGCTTGGCGAGAATGCCGCCCTTGGCGCCGCTCGCCTTGATGATGGCGTCAGCGATGGCGCCTTTATAGAAGGCATCCGTACCCTTTTCGGAAATGGCGGCGAGCGAGGCGGCGAGGTCGGGCTGGACCAGCCGCTCGCCGATGCCATAGGGCTTGCCGTCGGGTTTCAGGAATATGGCGGCGGCCGCGGGGTCCTTCGCCAGCCTGTCGGCACTGCCGGCAAACGAGGCAGCGTCGCCCTGGTTGAGGATGAACCCGTCCTTGGCGTAGCCGATTGCCGGCGCCATCAGATCCTGGCGGGACAATTTGCCGTATTTTTCACGGGCCATCTCGAAGCCAGCCACAGAGCCCGGTACGCCGACGGCGAGATAGCCGTCGAGGCTGGCGCCCTTCACCGGGTTGCCGTCCTTGTCGAGATACATGGTTTTTGTCGCCGCCAGCGGCGCCCGCTCGCGGAAATCGAGAAAGGTCGATTTGCCGTCCTTGAAGCGGATGGTCATGAAGCCGCCGCCGCCGATATTGCCGGCATTGGGGTAGACGACGGCGAGCGCATAGCCGACGGCAACCGCCGCGTCGACAGCATTGCCGCCCTTCTTCAACACCTCGATGCCGACTTCGGACGCCAGATGCTGGGCCGTCACCACCATGCCGTGCTCGCCCTTGGCCGGCGCCGGCGAGGCGGCGAAGACACTCGTCAACGGCGCCAGGACAAAGGTGATGGAAAGACTGGCGGCGATCAGTGTCCGACGGTTGAGAGGCATGGCGGTTCTCCGGGCGGGGGGATGCCTAGAAGACCGTGTTGGACGGATCGAGTCCACTAACAATTAAGGGAGCACGAGAAAGAGCCCCCTCACCCGGATTGCCAACCGAATTGCGAAGGGCAATTCGGGGCAATCCGACCTCTCCCCGAGGGGAGAGGAGGTGTCAGCGCTGACGCCAGTCTCTTCTCCCTGCGGGGGTGAGGCGTGGTCCGCGCAGCGGGCGAAAAGCCAACTGCTTGGCTTTTCGAACAACGAACGCCCGGAGGGCGGTGGCCGCAAAGCGGCCGGATGAGGGGGCCGGCTCGGCCTCAGACAATGCCGCCCGAACCGCCAGCGACTGCAGGGCGTTCCGCTGCAACCTTGGCGCGGTAACCCGCCGCTCGATAGGCGGCGACCGGGTCGATGGCGCCGCCGGTCTTCAGCCGCGCCATGGCGAGGATCGGCTCGACATCGGTGCGGTAGGCCGCTTTCAGCGTCTGCGTCGCCATCAGCGCGTCATTGCTATCCTGAAAATCTTCCAACGCCTTGCGGTCGACCAGCAGCGCCTGCGCATAGGCGCGCTGCACCTCGACCGCCGATAGCATCAGGCTTTCGATCGGATCGGTGACGTTGTGGCTCTGGTCGAGCATGTGGGCCGGGTCGAACCCCTCGGCGCCGGAAAGTTCGGCGTCGACCAGTTCGTTGAAGACGAGAAACAGCCGGTAAGGATCGATCGAACCGGCATCGAGATCGTCGTCGCCATATTTCGAATCGTTGAAGTGGAAGCCGCCGAGTTTTTTGAACTGGATCAGCCGCGACACGATCATCTCGATGTTGACGTTTGGGGCATGGTGGCCGAGGTCGACGAGACAGAACGCCTTGTCGCCCAGCTCCTGCGCGATCATGTAGTTGGTGCCCCAGTCCTGCACGACGGTGGAATAGAAGGCCGGCTCGTACATCTTGTGCTCGCTGAACAGCTTCCAGTCGGCGGGCAGTCCGGCGTAGACCTCTTTCATGGCGTCGAGATAGCGCTCGAATGCCTTGGCGAAATTGACCTGGCCGGGAAAGTTCGAACCGTCGCCGATCCACACCGTCAGCGCCTTGGAGCCGAGCGTCTTGCCGATCTCGATGCATTCGAGATTGTGCTCGACCGCTTGCCGGCGCGTGCCGGCGTCGGCATGCGACAGCGAGCCGAATTTGTAGGAGAGCTTCTGGTCCTTGGCGTCGGAAAAGGTGTTGGAGTTCATGGCGTCGAAGCCGAGGCCAAAGCGCGAGGCCGCTTGCTTCAGCCGGTTCGGATCGGCCTTGTCCCACGGAATGTGCAGGGAAACGGTCGGCGTCGCCTGCGTCAATTGCTGGATGACGGCGCAATCCTCGATCTTGTCGAAGAT